>DGGY01000040.1 GCA_002392405.1 Treponema sp. UBA3862
CCTACAAACATTTCAACAAAGTCTGAACCTGAAATACTGAAGAACGGAACCCCGGCTTCGCCTGCAACTGCACGGGCAAGAAGTGTTTTACCTGTTCCCGGAGGTCCTACAAGGAGAACACCCTTAGGAATCTTACCGCCAATATCAGTATATTTTTTAGGAGACTTTAAGAAATCAACGACTTCAACAAGTTCATCTTTTGCTTCATCAACACCTGCAACGTCTGCAAAGCGAGTCTTTACTTTTCCTTCCTCAACAGCTTTAGCACGGCTTCCGCCTGCCCCGAAAATTGAGCCCATTCCGCCGGTTCCGCCCATTTTGCGGAAAACAAGGAAATACATAATTAAAAGAAGCGCAACAGGAAATCCAAGATTTAAAAGAAGCTGCAGGAACCAGCTGCTCTGTTTGATTACAAACTTATATTCAATACCCTTTTCATCAAGCAGGCTTACAAAAGAAGGCATAAGAACGCCTGTAGTACGGTAAACCCTGCGATTTTCAGCCTGTGAACGCTGGATTTTTTTCCACGGAAGCTGAGGGATACCGAGAACAGAAGGTTCTGCTTCCTCAGCATTCTCTTCTTTTTCTGCAGCAAGCGGACCATAACCTGTAAAAGTGTTTTCACCCATTTCTACAGAAACAATTTCACCGCTTTCTACAAGTGCACGAAACTGTGAAAAAGGAATTGAGTTATCCGGCTTCGGGATAAGGAACATATTTATAAAGGCAAGTCCGAGAACTGTAAAAATGAGCATCGGGAAAAACGGGAAATGGTGCGGAGAATTTCCGCCTTTTTTATCATCTTTCTTATCTTTTGGCGGCTCATCAATCGAAAGCCTGAAAAAGCTGTACGGGTCGTTTTCTTTCTGCTTTTCAGAAGGAGTCCTGTCAGACTGAGATTTTTCTTCAGGAGAGTTCTGCTCACCGCCGGCGTCATTTTTCTGTCCGTCAGAAGAATCTGCCCCCTGTGAGTCATTATTTTTATTATCCTGTAATTCAGGGCTGTTATTTTTTTCTTCTAAAGGCTGGTCGTTTTTGTTTTCTTCGCTCATTTATTCCTCAGGCCCGCTGCGCGGTATTTTTATCTTCAATATTTAATAAAATATACAATAAAAATAATAAAAAAAATACCTCAGAGGCAAAAAAAATCCCGCAGACGTTTTTCTGCGGGCTATGAGTCATACAAAATAAGCAGCTATGCTTCGATTGCAAAAGTACTGGTTACAACACCGGTTTCAGCGTAAACAGAGCGGTTTCCTCTGTACGGGTTTAACTTTTTAGCATTTACAAGCTGCTGTTTAATCTGTTCGATATGAACTTTAAGAAGTTCACGGTTATGTTCATTCTGTTTAAGGACTTTTTTCTGAAGGTCAGAAAGGTCAGCCTGCATTTTCTGAACGCTGAATTTTTCATCGGCAGAAACGCCCGGCTGCATTGCAACAGCATTGTACATGCTCTGCATCGGCTCAATCACTTTCTGCAGGCTTGAAATGTTTGCAACAATCTGCTGTTCAAGTTCCGCATGGGCAACAAGAGCATCCCCGTCATCAAGTTCAATCTTATTCTGCTGGCATTCAAGAACATGAAGATATTCCCTGAATTTATTTCTCTGCTGCTCAAGAAGGCTTCTAAAGCGCTTGAGAACCGCAATTCTTTCATCAATCTGTGCCTGTGTTAATTCCATAATCCCCTACCCCTGGATGTTGAGTCCGCCGGCAATTCCAGAACCGGTACTGTCACTTGACTTCATGTATGCTTCATTCCATGCCCCGGAAAGTTCCTGGAGCATATTAAGGACAAAATCCAGTTTTTTTCTGTCCTTGGAAATGTTTGCACTCATAAGTTCCTGATTAAAATAAATGTAAAGGGACATAAGATTGGTTGAAATCTGGCCGCCCTTTTCCATGTCAAGACTTGCCTGAAGCTCACTGATTATATCCTGAGCCTTCATCACATAGTTGCCGAATTTTTCGATGTTTTTAGCTTCAACTTTACCTTCGGCAGTAAAACAGCTCTGTGCAGCAGAAAGATTTTTTACTGCACCCTCATAAAGAAGGACAATCAGTTTTCCCTGGCTGGCCGTCTTAATATTTGTGTTCTGATATGCCGCGTAGGCATTGTTCATGTATCCCATTTTTCCTTGTCTCCATGTTAATTGAAATTTGAGATGTTTACGGTTTTATACCATCTCTATTTTCGGCAGGGGAAAATTTTAGTTTAGGAAAAAAGGTTTTAATCCGGTATAAAAGGGGCTTCCCCTGCGGGTCCCGGTTAAATGTCAAAAATCTCAAGACTAGAATAAATATAAATAAACTGTTATTCTTCCATCTATCACCTATAAAATGATGCCGTCAGCGGCGTCGCAAAACATAAGGAGAAGAAAAATGTTAAAAAAAGTACTGGCATTTACTGCAGCAGCAGTATTGGCACTTACTGCAGCCTCAGCTGCAGAAGGACTTGATGAACTTTATCACGCATCTGCAGACGCAGTTGACAATGATTCAGTTTACTTCGGCGACCTTCTTGACTGGAACTACCTCATGTACCCTCAGCTGTACGGTCTTGTAAGTATCGACAGTGAAAATACAGGTAACCTGGGTGCTGCCGTAAACATGAAAAAAGGTGCCCAGCTCCATGCATTCTGGAACGGAAACCTCTGGGAAGAAGATGCAGAAAACGAACTTTCTGTCCTCTACGGAAAAGACAACAAGGCTTTTGCAGGTCACTTCTATCAGCAAGTTATCAATACTAATATTGGAGCAGATACTGCAAAGCTCAATGTAACAGGTATTGGAGCAGGCTTCGGCATGAACGTAAACAAAAAATTCGGCTTTACTGCTGAACTTGCAGGAATGTGGGGAGACGGAACAGCAGGTGCATACGATTATGATGCTTCGGTATATTCAATCGGCGGCGGCATTTCATACAAATTCCGTGAAGACAAGACAGTTCTTTCCCGTCTGTATGCAGGATGGAACGGAACCTTCGTAAATATGGAAAACGATGATTTAGATCTGGAAGTTTCCGTAAATTCAAACACTTTTTATGCAAAGTACAAGTACCAGTACAAGGTTGCAAAAAACTTTATGTACGGCTTTGTAGGAACACTCCCTATGACAATCATAAGCGGAGACAACTTTGAAACTGCAACAACCTTCAGCTTTAACCTCCGTAACGGCTTTGTAGCCCAGGTAAAACCAACCTTAAACTTTGCAGCAGGCATTTCAACAGACCTTCCTTCAATCACATTCCAGGACGGGGATAAAACAAAAGGCGAATTCAAAAACTCTTTCTATATGGGCTGTGGAATCGAAGTTACAAAATCAATCGAACTGGACATAAGTGCAAACATCAAGCCGACAACAGATGACGGTGTAGATGACAACGGCGAAAGTCTCGACGAAATCTGGAAACAGTCCTTCGCAATTTCAGTGTCTATTCATATGTAAGTAATTCAAAAACTGCATCCCTGCAGTTTTTGAATTGACACAATTGCTTCGCAATTCTGTCACTAGTTTTTATTTTAAGTGGCATCCATGCCACAATAAATCCATCCATGGATTTTTCAATTTGACAGAATTGCTTTGCAATTCTGTCACTAGTCTTTATTCTAAGTGGCATCCATGCCACAATAAAAAAACAGATAAAATTGAGAATGTAGATTTTTTGTTAAATCTGACTCTGAAGTTCCTTTACTTTCTCGAGAGGAAGTTCTGTAATCTGCGAAGTCTGCTCAGGTGAAAGCCCCATTTTTAAGGCGTTCAAAGCATTGTGAAGTTTTGTTTCCGCTGCGCCTTTAGCAAGTCCCTCTTTTGCTGCTTCTTCTCTTGCCTCGGCTTTTGCTTCTTCAAGTTCTTCCTTAAACTGTTCTCTGAATGTCATAAACTGATTCCTCCACTCAAGATTTTTCCTGGCAAGAAGTAATTTTTCAGAAAGCCGTTTTGTAAAGTTAGTGTCAGCGCTTTTACCTGTAAGAAAATTAAAAAACGCCCTTTCTTCCTGCGATTTAATTTTATCACAGGCTGAAGCATTAAAAAAGACTTTGTATGTCCCGTCATTAAGATTTACGGATTTGTCCTCTTCACAAATGTTCTTAAAAGAATAGACAGGATGACCTTTTCCAAACAAGTCGTTAAGGCAAATAAAGATAATATAGGTATCCTTGAGTTCATCGTAGTCCATACCTGTATTCAAGTTACTTACATCAATAATCGACTGATAGTAGCGCGCTCTCTTCGGCAGATTCGATTTATTCACGGTCTGAATCTCCACATCAAAAATCCGGTTATCATCTTTAGTGTAAACATCAAATCTAACTGATTTAGAAGAAATCGATTCCTGCAGTGTCCTTTCTCCAACAGGCTTTTCAAGATGGTCGATTTTAATGTGCAGAAGAAGTTCTAAAAGTTCCCTGCAGAGTTCAGGTTCTGATTCCATAATTTTGCAGAACATAAAATTGTTCGCCAGGGTAAGGTTTTCCCAGCGGTCTGAATAAGTACTTATGTAATTTGGCATATATACTCCCTTTTGAAATAAATTTTCCACCCGCTATATATATTGTCAGTGAAAATGAAAATCGACACATTTTTGCGAAGCAATTATGTGACGTTTTCTGGCGGACGAAGCATTCTTTTTCTCTGTCATTTTTCCCTCATTCACTCTATAATCAATTCTATGAGTAACTTTATCGACAAAGACACAGTTTTTATCCTCGACAGCTACGGACTTATTTTCCGCGAATACTATGCTTTTTTTTCACACCCGCTTACTGACTCTAAAGGACAGAATGTAAGCGCTCTTTTCGGTTTTTTCCGTAACCTGAACATACTCTTAAAAAATTTTAATCCCCGGTATTTTGTTGCGGCTTTAGACAGCACCACTCCCACATTCCGCCATGAACAGTTCAAAGAATACAAGGCGAACCGCGCAAAAACTCCTGACGATTTAAAGGCCCAGTTTCCCATGATTGAAGAATGCCTCAAAGTCTTAGGAATTCCCCTTCTCCGCGTAAACGGCTATGAAGCAGACGACATAATTGCCACAATCGCACGCCGCTGCGACAAGGCCGGCCGCCACTGCGTCATTTTAAGCGCAGACAAAGACCTCCAGCAGCTTGCAGATGACAATATCCACATGCTCAAGCCCGACAAAGTTAAAACCTGGGCAGAAGCAGATCCGAAGGCAATCCAGGAAGAATGGGGCGTTGAGCCTGCAAAAATCCTTGATCTTTTAAGCCTTACCGGTGACAGTGCAGACAATGTTCCTGGCGTTCAGGGAATCGGTCCTAAATCAGCTTTAAAACTCATAAGTGAATACGGTTCCCTTGAAGGAATCTATGAACATGCGGACGAAATAAAAGGTGCAATCGGCGAAAAAATCCGCTCAGGAAAAGACAACGCCTTCCTTTCTAAAAAACTCATCACTCTCGAAGAAAATACACCATTAGACAAGGGCACAATCAACGGACAGTCACTCGAAAACAGCTGTACAGCAGGAAACTTCGACTGTTTCTGCATTAAAAACCTCAATTACAAAGCCTTTGCTGAAGAAATGACCCGCCGTGAACTTCCAGCCCTGTCTTCTTCCTATAAAGCACTCAGCACAGATAATACGGAAGGGGGAAGCCTCCCCCGCGCTCCCATGTCCTCGCCGGAGGCTGCGGTCCTGTCCGCTGCCCCCTCTACGGGACACATTCCCGCAGCGCCTTTGGAAGAGGACTCTCCCGCCGTTAAACAGAACAAAGGAAATTACAAAGCCTGCACTTCTTTAGATGAACTCAAAACATTTATAGAAAAAGCCATACTCAAAGGTATATGTGCCTTTGACACTGAAACTGACAGCCTTAACACAATGGAAGCAAACCTTGCGGGCTTTTCACTTGCCTTCGAAAAAGGCTCAGGGATTTATGTTCCCCTTTTTGTAAACACAGATCCTCTTTTTGCCCCTCCGCTTATTTCTAAAAAAGACGCCTTTGATGAATTAAAAAAATTATTCTGCTCTAAAACAGCCGTAATAATGCACAACGCAAAATTTGACCTTAAAGTTCTTGCTGACAACGGCTTTGATTATACAGGAGTCAGTGCGTCAGGGATTGGAGCCGCGCCGAAGGCGGACACCACGCAGCAGCGGGGTGGCTGGAGCACAAGCGCAACGGCGGAAAGCCCGGCCTGTGCGGACGCACAGGGACGCCCGTCTTATACTCTTTACGACACTATGCTTGCTGCCTGGCTTTTAGAACCGGACAGAACAGGAAAATCCCCGTATTCGCTTGAAACGCTGGCTGAACAGAAACTGGGCTTGAAAGGCACTGAATTTGAAGAAATTGTCGGTAAGGGACAAACTTTTGCGGACGCCGAAATTGAAAAAGCGGCTGAATACAGTGCAGAAGATTCTGACTTTACGCTTCAGCTCTGGGAATTATTTGAAGCAGAACTGAAAAAAGCAGACCTTTGGGAACTTTTTACAAGAATGGAAATGCCTCTTTTACCTGTTCTTGCGGATATGGAGCAGGCAGGAATCCATCTGGACGGCTCAATTCTTAAAAACTACTCAGTTGAACTTAAGAAGGAACTTTCAAAAATCGAGGCGGACATTTACAGCACTGTAGGACACGAATTTAACATTGCTTCTCCTAAGCAGCTTGCGGCCGTTCTTTTTGAAGAGAGAGGCCTGAAACCCGGAAAGAAAACTAAAACGGGATATTCAACGGATACCGACGTTCTTGAAAGCCTCAGATTTTCTGACCCTGTCCCTGCCCTCATTTTAGAATACCGCGCAAAGGCAAAACTGCTTTCAACCTATGTTGAAACGCTTCCTCTTATGACTGACTCTGACAGCCGCATTCATACAAGTTTTATGCAGACGGGAACTGCAACAGGAAGACTTTCGTCAAAAGATCCTAATTTACAGAACATTCCTGTCCGCTCTGAAGAAGGAAGAAAAATCCGCTCTGCTTTTACAGCCCCTGCAGGAAAAATTTTGATTTCTGCTGACTATGCACAGATTGAACTTGTAATTCTTGCACATTTAAGCGGTGACAAAAACCTCTGTCAGGCGTTTAACGAAGGAATCGACGTTCATAAATCAACAGCCGCTTTAATCTGGGGCATCCCGATGGAAAGCGTTACTCCTGAAATGAGGCGCAGTGCCAAAACGTTAAACTTTGGACTCATGTATGGCATGGGCGCTTTTTCACTGGCAAAAGACCTGGGAATTACACGAACTCAGGCTCAGGCCTTTATTGAAAACTACTTTAATGCCTATGAAGGAGTCAAAAAGTTTTTTGACAGGACAGTTGAACAGGCAGAAAATACGGGTTACGTTGAAACAATAATGGGAAGAAGGCGTTTTATCCGCGCAATCAATTCTTCAAACCGCATGGAAAAAGAAGGTGCAGTAAGAATCGCAAAAAACAGCCCGATTCAGGGGAGTGCCGCCGACATCGTAAAAAAAGCGATGCTTGATGTTTCCGCTGCCTTAAAGAACAATTCTTCAGGTGCAAGGCTTTTACTTCAGGTACACGATGAACTGATTCTTGAGTGTGATGACAATGAAAAAGCAGTGGCAGAAACACTCGCCCTGATTAAGGATAAAATGGAAAATGCAGTAAAATTAAGCGTTCCTCTTCGGGTAAGCATAGAATCAGGCAGGGCGTGGGGAGAATTCCACTGATGGCAGAGGTTATCTGTTTAACGGGGCAGATGGCTGCCGGAAAAAACTACATCTGTTCACTTTTAGAAAATGAAGACTGCGTTTCGATTGATTTAGACAAAACAGTTCATGACACAGTAGAGTTAAAAAAAGAAGAAATAGTGAAAGCTTTCGCAGACGAAGCAGAAAATAAAGGAATCAGTCTTTTAGCTTCTGACGGAACCATAGACAGAAAAGCACTGGCCTGTCTTGTTTTTTCCTCTCCTGAACTTTTAAAAAAGCAGGAAGATATTGTCTACCCTGAAGTTATTAAGCAGACCAGACAATTTATTAAAGAAAACAAGGCAAAAACAGTCCTGATAAACGCAGCCGTCCTTTACAAAACACCTGAACTGATGGAGCTGTGCTCTAAAATATATTTTGTGAAAGCAGGATTTTTCAAACGCCTGTTCCGGGCGCACCGCCGTGACAAAGCGCCGTTTCTGAGGATTTTAAAACGGTTTAAGGCACAGAAAGACCTGGAGGCTCAGTACAGGGCGGCGGGAAAACCGGTGGTTGTTATTCAAAACTAACGTGTGACGAAAAAAAATGTCAGTACTATTCTCATAAATATAACAGGCTCCCGTTGAAAACCCGGTTTGAAAAAGGCTTCCGCGCTTCGCTTGTGCAGAATTTTTTCAAACCGGAACTTCAACTCCGCCTGTTATATAAATATTTTCACCCGACATTTTTTTTCGCTCCGAAAGGTAAGAAAAAAGCACTCCGCAGATATAAACAGCCTTCCCGTCCGGCTGTTTATATCAGACACTTTTCCCTATTACAGCATTGCTGACATTTTTTTCGCTCCGAAAGGTAAAAAATAATCTCCGGGACCGGCTTTCTGACGCTCGCGCGCGCAAAAAAATCTCTAAACAATTAATTTTAAAATCCGATAAAGAAAATATAGGACCGTCAGGCTTTTTTGTGGACGGTTAAACTTGGGTGTATGGCCCGTCTTGAGGCGGGCTTAAAGAGGTTAAAAAATTATGGAACAGAAAAGAACTTTATGGATTGTTGCCGCTGCAGGCGTTTTTTTACTGGTTGTTGTAGGAGCAGCCCTCCTTCTTTCAGCTAATCCTGAAGAACCGGTTAATACTTACTATAATCCGGTAGACGGCTTTAATATTTCTAAAGGACAGACTTCTGTTTCTCCGTCAGCACAGAGTGCATTAACTTCTGACAGTACAAACGGCGGTGTTGCACCGGTTCAGCTTTACACAGAAAACACAACCGCTGCACAGAACTCAGATCCTGCTGTTCCAGGCACTGTTTCTGAAAACAGTTCTTCACTCACTCCTGACTTTACTTCTTCTCCTGTAAAAGTTGAAAACGTAACTGTAATCACTGACAACGCTTTAGTTTACGGAACAGGAACTACAACTACAATCGACCTCAATTCACTCAAATCAAATCCTGCTGCAGCAGCAACTGTTACTCCACAGAATAACTACACTGCTTCTCAGATGAATTCCCAGCCGGCTCAGACTCAGTACAGCCAGGCTTCTGAAAATTACTACACTCCGGCTCCAAAAGCAGCAGTTTCAGTTCCTAAAAAAGAAGCTCCTGTAAAAGAAACTAAACCTGCAAAATCTTCTTCAAAAACACAGGCAAAGACTTCTTCAAAAGCTTCTGCTAAAACAGCCGCAAAAGCAGCTCCTAAAGCTCCTGCAAAACCGGACACTTTCTGGATTCAGGTAGGCTCATATGAAGCTAAAAAATCTGCTGATGAAGCACGCTCAATTCTTGAAAGCCACAAAATTACAAATGAAGTATTCACATACAAAGATTCAAAAGGAAAACTCTTCTACAGAGTTCGCGTAGGTCCTTACACAACAAAAAGCGAAGCTGAATACTGGCAGAAAAGAATCGCTTCTACTGACGAGTTTGCAAAAACAAACAGCTACATTGTAAAAAACTAAAAAAAACATAAAAAATCCGGTTAAAAATATGCCGGATTTGATTTTTCATCACAATATATATAGTGATGAAAAAACTTATCATAATTCTTTTAATTACGGCTCCTCTTTTCGGGGAGCCTTTTTTTAACCTTTTTACAATTAAAAATTCTTTTACCCTCACCTGTGACGACAGACAGGGGGCAGAAAAAGACTGTCAGTATCTTAACGGAACTACAGGGTTTTGCATGGAAAAGGATTTTTCTTTTCCGGTAAGTATTACTGCCTGTGCTTTTGAAGATTTTATAAAAACTGATCTCTGCAGCATAAAGCACAGTCTTGAAGCAGAAGGCTTAACTTCCATCCTTAAAAGCCCCCGTTACGGCGCTGAAGTAAACTTTAACTCTGGTTCTTTTTATGCAGATATAAAAGGCGGAACTTTATCTTTTTCAAAAACAATAAGCCGCTTAAAAAATCCGGTACCGTCAGCAGCCTTAAATCCTTTTTCACAGAGTTTTGATTATTACACGGGAACTGAAGGCTCTCTTCCTTATCTTTCTTCAGGACAAGTTTCCCCTTCCCTTTGTGCAAACCTTTCGCTGAAAACAGGCCGTTCACAGCTTACGGCAGGAGCGGTCTCTTTTAATAATAAGGATGCAGTATTTTCAGCCGGGATAAAAATAAACACAAAGAAAAACCGGCTCAAGGCTGAAGAAACTACAGAGAATAAAAACACTCTCACTGCAAAAATGTCTCCTGCCATTAAAACCTATGATAAAAAATATTATTTTCTTTCCACGGTAACAGGCGGCTTCTTTTTTCTTGAGAACACTTCTTCTTACCTTAATAAACACAAGGCCCTTTTTAAAAGTGATTACTATTACTGCGGCTCATGGGAAAACTTTTATTCAAGTCCTGCTTTTAAAGCCCTGTTTTCTGCAGGCTGTCATGAAAGCCCTTATTCAGCTTCTTCAGATTTTTTATGGATTAACTCCAGAATATCTGTCGTAAAAGGAGCCTTTTTATTTTCCGGCGGATATTTTATTCTTCCGCGTTCAAAATATTCTCCCCGGGCAGTTCCAATGCTTGGTGCGTCCTCTTCAATAATTAAAACTGTTGAACAGGGATTTTTTAACATACAGTACACACTTCTTCCTGAAAACGGCAGAAAAATAACTTTTGGTTTAAGTGCCCTTGAAAACTGGAAAGTACAGGGCTCTTCACAACTGTGCACTCTGAATACTGCCAGAATAAAAGGCGGATTTAATGCAAAAGGAAAGATTTTAACGCTTTCACAGACTTTTTCAGCCTCAAACCTGCTTTTAAAAGGAAGTCCGCCCGACACATCAGGCGAACCCGAAACTTTCTGGTCAGCACAGACAGCACTTAAAATAAAAACATCCCCCCTGTCATTCTCGTTTACAGGCGGATACAGCCATTACCCTTTTACACAGAAAAGAAAACGGACAAAAGATGAAATAATCTTAAAATCAGCCTTATCACCGCAAAAATTAAAAGGAATTACAGTAAGTTCTTCTTACTCACTGAACCTTAAAAACGGCGAAAAAACAAAAGAAAAAACAGAGCTTGAAGCCGCCTTTAAGATTAAAAGAAAACACCTTTATTCAGTGTTTAAGGTGATTTTGTGTCTTGAATAAGAGGCAAAATTCAGTTATATTCTTTTAATTACCGTTAGTATGAAATAATTATGCGGTTTTAACTTGTAAACTTTTTTTTGAGAGGTAACAATATGGCTTTTGATATTACTAAAGTACGTAATATCGGTATCAGTGCCCACATTGACTCAGGTAAAACAACAACTTCTGAACGTATCCTGTTCTACTGTAACAAGATTCACGCAATTCACGAAGTTCGTGGTAAGGACGGTGTTGGTGCTGTAATGGATAACATGGAACTGGAACGCGAACGCGGTATTACAATCCAGTCAGCAGCAACTCAGGTTCAGTGGAAAGACACAACTATCAACTTGATCGACACACCGGGTCACGTAGACTTTACTGTAGAAGTTGAACGCTCACTCCGCGTTCTCGACGGTGCTATCATGATTCTTTGTGCAGTAGCTGGTGTTCAGTCACAGTCTATCACTGTAGACCGTCAGCTCAAACGCTATCATGTACCTCGCATCGCATTTGTTAACAAGTGTGACCGTCAGGGTGCTAACCCTATCCGTGTATGCGGTCAGCTCCGTGACAAACTCGCTCTCAATGCCCACATGGTTGAACTTCCTATCGGTCTTGAAGACAAACTGGAAGGTGTAGTTGACCTTGTTGGAATGAAAGCAATCTATTTTGACGGCGAAAACGGAGAAACAATCCGCACAGCAGAAATTCCTGCTCATCTCAAGGATGATGCAGAACGCTACCACCAGGAACTTCTTGAAGAAGCAGCAAACTTTGATGATGCCCTCATGGAAAAAGTTCTTGAAGGTGCAGAACCAACAGAAGAAGAACTCATCGCAGCTATCCGCAAGGGAACTCTTGCTGAACAGTTTGTAGGTGTATTCTGCGGTTCAGCTCACGTAAACAAGGGTATCCAGCCCCTTCTCGACGGCGTTATCCGCTACCTTCCTAACCCTACTGAAGTTCACAACTACGGTCTTGACCTGGACAAAAACGAAGAACAGGTTGAACTCTTCAACGTTCCGGACAAGCCGGCTGTTGCCCTTGCATTCAAACTTGACGACGGTCAGTTCGGTCAGCTCACATACATCCGTGTTTACCAGGGACGTATTCCAAAGGGCGTAGAACTTACAAACGTACGTACAGGAAAACGCTTCAAGGTTGGCCGTCTCGTTCGCATGAACTCAGCTGCCATGGAAGATATCAACGTTGCAGAACCAGGCGACATCTGTGCCCTCTTCGGCGTAGACTGTGCTTCAGGTGATACATTCTGTGCTGAAGGAATCAACGTAGCAATGACTTCTATGTTCGTTCCAAAGCCGGTTATTTCTCAGGCTATCAAGCCAAAGGATAAGTCAATGGTTGCTAACTTTGCAAAAGCCCTCAACCGCTTTACAAAAGAAGACCCGACTTTCCAGACAGAACTTGATCCAGAATCAAACGAAACAATCATTAAGGGTATGGGTGAACTTCACCTTG
>DGGY01000009.1 GCA_002392405.1 Treponema sp. UBA3862
TACTTTTGGGACAGCCCCTTTTTTTATTCTCCGTCATATGTTATAAGTGTTGTAACTTTCATCGGCTTTAAAACTTCTTCGTACTTTAAGGCAGGGAGACCGATTACGCCAAAGACGTCAGTTGCCTTTGCGCCTGCTTTTTCAAGAAGTTTTCTTGTTGCGTCCAAAGTTCCGCCGGTAGCAATTAAATCATCCACAATAAGGTATTTATCGCCTTTATTTACATCTGCCTTATGAACTTCAATTTCTGCAGTTCCGTATTCAAGGGCGTAAGACTGGGTGTAAACATCCCCCGGAAGCTTGCCTTTTTTACGGATCAGAACAAGGGGAATACCAAGTTTTTCTGCAAGAGGTGCACCAAAAATAAAGCCGCGGCTTTCTACTGCTGCAATTGCATCTATATCTTTGTCTTTATAAATTGCATACATTTCATCAAGAACAGCCTTAAACGCAGCCGCATCTGTGAGTATGCTTGTAATATCATAAAAAAGGATTCCCGGCTTAGGAAAATCAGGAACACGCCTTATTGCGCTGTCTAAAAGTTCAATATTCATTTTATCCTCACTTTGCAATTGTTCTGATTGAACCCATTTTTATGCGCTTTTCGCGGCTTTCTTCCATAAGTTCCATCAGTTTTTCTTTATTTTCAGTTTTTATTGCCTCTTTAAAAGCATTTATCTGCTTTTCAAAAACTTCAATATGATTTACAAGTTTTTCTTTATTTGAAACAAAAAGTTCTGTCCACAAAGGTGCGTTTATCATTGCAATGCGGGTAAGGTCTTCAAAAGAACCTCCGCCGAATGCAGTAATTCCCTCATCTTTTGCGCTGTCAACAAGCGAACAGGCAATTACATGGCAGAGCTGGCTTGTAAAACCGATTTTATAGTCGTGAATATCGCAGGTTGTTTCAGTAATTCTTGTGAAACCGATTTCTGTGATAAAACGGCGCATCAGTTCAAGATTTTCTTCTTTATTGGATTTTATAGGACAGAGAATGTAATTATGATTGATGAACATTGAAGCAGTGCTGTGGGCATAACCTTCTTTTTCGCCGCCTGCCATCGGGTGACCGATTACAAAATCAACATCATCCCTCAGAATTGAAGGAAGTTCCTTTTCAAAAATTCCTTTTACACCTGAAATATCAGTTACGACAGCACCACTTTTAAAATATTCACGGTTAGTCTTCAAGAACTCAAGGGTCGCATGCGGATAAAGGCAGACATAAACAATGTCGCATTCAGGAAGCAGCTTATCATATTCTGTACTTGTAAAGGCTTTATCTGCAACGCCTTCATTTAAGGCCTGGGTAAGACAGGCTGTACTTCTGTTACAGACGTAGATTTTTCCTTTAGCACCGTTCTGGCTTAAGATATGTTCACGGACAGCTTTTGCAATTGAACCGCCCATAATTCCAAGTCCAACTATTCCGTATGTCAGATCCTTAAGGTTACGCATCTTATCTCCTGTAAAAAATCTGCCGGCTGCTCTATAAATAAAGTGCAGGCAGTTTTTTATCTCCTTCCGAAAGCTTCAAGATTTTTTAATCCGCGCTTAAATTCAGGAATACGGGCACAGGCTGTTGTATCAATCGGAGAGCGGTCTCCCCTCTTTAAAAAGTGATATGCAACGCCTGCAATCATGGCTCCGTTGTCGCCGCAGAGTTTTAACGGAGGGAAAATACATTTTATGTCAGTCCGTTCTGCAAGGATTTCCCTGAGACGGCTGTTTGCCGCAACCCCCCCGCCGGCAACTACAGTTTTTAACCCCGTATCCTCAACCGCCCTGAAAAGACGGCTGGTAAGGGTTTTTACTGCTGTTTCCTGGAAAGAAGCACAGATATTTTCGTTTGTTTTTTCAAAGCCCTCGTTTAAGAAAAGGTCAGCCTGGTGAATTACAGCAGTCTTGAGGCCTGAAAAACTCATGTCATAGCGGTGATCATCATTCTTGTCGATTTTTGCAACAGGAAAAGTAAAGGCCTTTGGATTACCCTGCTTTGCAAGTTTATCGATTACAACACCGCCGGGATAACCAAGCCCGTAGAATTTTGAAACTTTATCAAAGGCTTCCCCTGCACTGTCATCTATTGTAGTTCCTAAAACTTCAAGGTCATCAAAACCGTTTACTTTTGCAATGATTGAGTGGCCGCCGCTTACTAAAAGTCCAAGATAAGGATAAGGAATATCGTTTTCAAGATGAGCGGCATAAAGATGTCCCAGCATATGATTTACAGCAATAAAAGGCTTGTTTAATGCCCAGGCAAGGGTTTTTCCGAAAGTAAGACCTACTAAAAGTGAACCCATAAGTCCGGGCCGGTTTGTTGCGGCTATTGCATCAACCTGCTCTAAAGTCATGCCTGCCTCATCAAGGGCCTGACGCACAACAGGCAGAATCCACTCTGCGTGCTTACGGCTTGCAATTTCCGGTACAACGCCTTTGTAAATCTGATGAAAAGGAATCTGTGTTGCTACAACATTGCTTATGATTTTTTTACCGTCTTCTACAATTGCACAGGCAGTTTCATCACATGAACTTTCAATACCTAAAACTTTCATTTATTCCTCTTACTGTTCAAGCATTCCTGGAGTTGCAAATTTATAGCCCGCTTTTACAAGATACGGATACATATCTGAAAGCAGCTTCGGCAGGATATTGGCACTTTTATCAACATGCCCGATTATTATAACTTTTCCATTTTTATTTGCAAGGTCAAGGGCCTTATAGATTTCAGCCTGCATGGCATCCCTTGTAACCGTATTGTCGATATAAGGGCCTGATTTTTCAAAAATCTTCATGTCACGCTCTAAAGCCGCCTGAGGAGCCTGCGTGTTTGCAGTTGTCCTGCTGTCTAAAAAATAGATTCCCCTCTCCTGACAGGCATCGAGCACGGCACCAATTCTTAAAACATCCTCAGTTACTTCACTTCCCTCATGGTTGTTAAGGCCTTTTACTTCAGGACCTAGTTCTGCAAGATTTTCTGCAATTATTGAATTAATCTGGGCAAAACTCATATCAACGGTAATTTTTCCAGGACCGGGGTCTAAATTATGATTAAGGCTCTGCATCGGCTGGTGAAGAATCAGTTCTTTTTTATTTGAGCGGACAACGTAGGCACATTCTTTTGTATGCTCAAGCTTTGGAAGAACGGCAATCGTAAGCGGAAAAGGAAGCTTTGCATAGCGTTTTGTATATTCAACGTTTTTCCCTGCATCATCAATGATTATTACTAAAGTCGCTCCGTTTTTTGCCTTAGGAATGTTAAAAGCTTCTGAAGGCTTTTCTTTATCGCCTTTTGCAGACGCAACTAAATCCTGTTTAGAAGGAGAAAGAGCTGGTTTTGAAGATTCAGCAGGCTTTACCGGTGAAGAAGAAGTCTTTCTGATTTCTGGTGCTGATTTTTTTGGAACCTGAGAAAGACTATTATTTTTATTATCAGGCGCTTTTACTTTTGGTTTAGACTGAGTTTGAACCGGAGTTTTTTCCGGCGGAAGTTTATGCTCAAGAGAAAGAGAATTATCCTGTCTTATTTCTGTTTTTGTCCCGGGCCCGACATTTGTGTCTGAAACTGAAAGTACATTTACTGCAATGCAGATACAAAGAACGAGAAAAATAAGGCCTGCAAGAAGGCTTACTTTGCCCGAATCAAGTTTTACTTTAGGTGAACGGCGCTTTGAAGTTCTTCTGACAGCTGTTTTTTTTCTGGCAGATGAACGCGAAGAAGTGGACGAGGATGATTTTTTATATGATGATGACGATTTTTTAACTGCCATAAATAAAAAAAAACACAGCCGGGGAAATAGAGGGAAACCCGACTGTGTTAATAATAACGGAAACCCTTAAAAATTGCAAAAGCGATTCATAAAGATAACCGTAATTAAAAAAAACTCTCTCTTCTGCCGTTTTGCCGGTGTTTTCAGGCTGTAAAACATTCCTTTGCACGGAGGTTTACTGCCGCTTTCTTTATTTTTTTTACAGCACGCATTTCCATCTGTCTTACAGTTTCTGCACTCACACCAAGGCTTGAACTGAGTTCACGGAGGGTCGGTACATGCTGTTCACACTCAAAGTTATATCTGTAATAAATTACAGTACGTTCTTTTTCCGGAAGTGAATCTACCATTTCTTTTACCTGATTCTTTTCTACTTCACGCAGGAAATTTTCTTCAGGGTTATATTTATTGTCCGGAATAAGGTCACCTACAGTTGAATTACCTTCTTCAGAGGTTTCAACATCGATGCTTGTAATTGTATAGGCATAAGCCATTACTGAAACGATTTCTTCTTCAGAGCATCCGCAGCCGTCAGCAAGTTCTGAAACGGAAGGTTCACGGTTGAACTGCTGTTTATAGTCATTCTGTAATGCAGTTACTTTGCGTAAAAGTTCTTCCTTACGGTGAGGAAGAGCAATCATGGAAGTTTTATTGTACATGTAGCGGAGCATGTACTGAAGAATCCAGGTATAGGCATAAGTAGAAAAACGGGTATTGAAGCCGTAATGAAATTTAGAAGCGGCAGTCATAAGCCCCATATTTCCTTCCTGGATAAGATCCATCATGGAAACCTTAGCTGTATTTGTGAATTTTTTAGCAATACTGATTACAAGCCTGAGATTAGAATTTACAAGCTGATTCTGGGCATTTCTGTTGCCTTTTTCAATTTCTCTTGAAAGGGCAGCTTCCTGCTGTGCATCTAAAAGCGGATAACGCTGTATCTGTTTTAAATAACTCTCTAACATTTCCATTTTTTAACTTCTCCATGTACTTTTTTACGATTTATTAATAGCAAGACTCGTGCCAACTTTAAAATTTTATTTAAAATAAATTTAAGAACAACCTTTATTTCTTTATATTACAAATATTTAGAACACTCAGATACTTCACTAACACAGAAAAATTCAATGTCAACTTTTTAATAAAAAAATTAACAATTGTGCACTTTTTTATACTATTTTAAGTTTTCCACTGTCTAAATTTTTATACAGGGCGGGCGGATACATTGCGGTATAAACCACAAAAAAGTGACTTCACTCCCGCAAACGCATGTTCCTGCGCCATGCTGAAGGCAATAAGGTATCCGACTCCCTTCGGTCGCGGCCTTCACAATGGCTCGGAACATTTGCCTTTGCTCGCGTTCCGTCACTTTTTTGTGGCCAGGGATAAAGTAAATGTATCCGCCGGGGAACTGTAATTCCCCCCTTCTTTTAATTTTTCATTGAAAATGATAAATTAATTCCTGCCTGGGTGTTAAAAAGGCGGAGTCGGGGTTATGACAGAAAAAACATTTTGAAGAGCGGAGCGTCCCGAAGGGCTTCAGCATGTTTTTTATGACATGTTCCCGACGGGAGCCTTTTTTAATATTTCAGTAAATTATTATTTATCATTTTTAAGGAACACATCATGTATATAACATGCTTAGACATGGAAGGCGTTATTTCACCGGAGATATGGATTGAATTTTCTAAGGTTTCAGGAATTCCTGAATTAAGCCGCACAACCCGCGACGAACCTGACTACGACAAGCTTATGAAATGGCGTATCGGTATATTAAAGGAACACGGACTTACCTTAAAAGACATTCAGGATACAATCGCAAAAATTGACCCGCTTCCGGGTGCTAAAGAATTTTTAGATGAACTGCGTTCCTGCTGTCAGACTGTTGTTTTGAGCGACACTTTTGAAGAATTTGCAGGTCCAATCCTCAAAAAACTCGGTCAGCCTGTAATTTTCTGTAACAGCCTTAAAGTTGACGAAAAAGGCTTTATTGTTGAACATAAAATGCGCTGCCAGCAGTCAAAACTCACAACCGTAAAAGCGCTCCAGTCAATCGGTTTCGAAACAATTGCTTTCGGGGACAGTTACAATGACCTTGGAATGATTCAGGCAAGTAAAGCAGGGTTCTTATTCCGCACCACAGACAAAATCAAAAATGATTTCCCGAATATTCCTGCCTTTACGGAATACGACGACCTTCTTAATGCGATTAAAAAAGAATTAGGAAAGTAGTTTTACTTCATCCCCTTCAAGTTCCCTGTATTCTCCCGGTTTAAGGGATTCATCAAGATACAGGGAACCCATTTTTACCCGTTTTAAGTAAACGACTTCATTTCCAGACTGGCTGAACATTCTTTTTACCTGATGAAATTTACCTTCGTATATTGTAAGAAAACAGTCTGTCTGCCCTGAGGAATTATTTTCTGCAGCGGCCAGAAGCCTTTTATCACTACACTCTTCTTTCCAGACAAGCTTTGAGGGGGCCGCGTCAAAGCCTTCTTCATTCTGTTCACGGTCAATCCAGAAACCTTCAGAAAACTTTTTTACATACTCATTTTTCTGTTCTTCTGTAAGTTTGTCACGGAGTCCCACTGCATAAGTTTTAGGTGCATGAGTTTTCGGGGAAAGAATTTTATGGGTAAGCTCACCATCAGTTGTTAAGATTAAAAGTCCTTCAGTGTCGATATCGAGCCTTCCCATACAATGAAGGTCGCCGCCTAAAAATTTATGCCTGAAAGATTCATCGAGAAGGTCAAAAACTGTCCTGTGAAGCCCGTCTTTATTGGCACACACAAGGTCCTTACATTTATTGAGCATGATATATAAATCGCTGTAGAGGGGAACTTTTTCTCCGTCTATTACAAGCTCATCTTTTAAAATATCAATTTTTGAAGCGGGATCTGTTACTGTTTTTCCGTTAATAAAGACAATTCCCTGGTGACAGAGTTTTTTTACGTCTTTTCTGCTTCCAAAACCGTGATGAGCTAAAACTTTGTCCAGTCTTTCCAAACTGACTCTCCTGCACAAGGGGGTGGAGCCCCGTAAGTTGCCGGGCAAACGGCCCGGCAATGAGCCTTAAGGCGAAGGGCGGAAGGCCCGGCCGGCGCTTACAGCGACGGTGTGCCCTGTCTTTTTTCGATAGGAATATAATCACGCTCTGCAAGAATATTCTTGTAAGCAGGACGGTAAATACGGCCGCCTGCGATAATTTCTTCTATGCGGTGAGCTGACCAGCCTGCAATACGGCTTACTGCAAAAAGCGGTGTAAAAAGTTCACGAGGAATGTTGAGCATTGAATAGAT
>DGGY01000025.1 GCA_002392405.1 Treponema sp. UBA3862
CTTTCGCTTGGCCACCGACTGTGTATCGCCGACAGCGAGTTATCATCGTTTACAGGGTGGACTACCAGGGTATCTAATCCTGTTTGATCCCCGCACCTTCGCACCTGAGCGTCAGTTATATGCTAGAAACCTGCCTTCGCCATTGGTGTTCTTCCAGATATCTACAGATTTCACCCCTACACCTGGAATTCCGGTTTCCCCTCATTAACTCTAGTCATGCAGTTCTCAATGCAGTTCCGGGGTTAAGCCCCGGGATTTCACACCAAGCTTGCAAAACCGCCTGCGTGCCCTTTACGCCCAATAATTCCGAATAACGCTCGCACCTTACGTGTTACCGCGGCTGCTGGCACGTAATTAGCCGGTGCTTATTCATAATCTACAGTCACCACCAGGTCATTCCCTACCCGGCTTATTCCTCAATTATAAAAGGATTTTACAACCTTCCGGCCTTCATCATCCACGCGGCGTTGCTCCGTCAGACTTTCGTCCATTGCGGAATATTCTTAGCTGCTGCCTCCCGTAGGAGTCTGGGCCGTATCTCAGTCCCAATGTGTCCGATCACCCTCTCAGGCCGGATACCTGTCATTGCCTTGGTGGGCCTTTACCTCACCAACTAGCTGATAGGTCGCAGGCCGTTCTTTCGGCGACGCCGTAGCGCCTTTCCTTGCACGGCTCCAACCCGTGCAACCTTATCCGGTATTATCCCGTATTTCTACGGGCTATCCCCGTCCAAAAGGTACGTCACCTACGTGTTACTCACCAGTCCGCCACTCTAGGGTACCCGAAGGTACCTTGCCGTTCGACTTGCATGCTTAAGACACGCCGCCAGCGTTTATTCTGAGCCAGGATCAAACTCTCCATGATTATTCTCAAATCCCCGAAGGGATCAAGATTTACCATAAATTATTCGTCCCAACCAATCTTTAATTGATAGGATTGTTTTTGCGTCCTCTGACCTTTAAGTCAGATTCTGCTGGCATTCGTTTTGTACTTGAAAAACTTTTCTGCTACTGGACTTTCCTTACGGAAAGTCTGTGCTATCTTGTCTTCCTTCCTTCACTAATTTTTTTTTCAAAGAACTTATGTTACCCTGCTTTAGAGCGGGTGAGAATGAATATAGCATTACTATAATTTTTAGTCAATTAAATTTTTTAAAAATTTGCAAAAATTTTTAATTTTTTTTGTTTTTTTTAATTTCTTTTTTAAGCGCTTCCGGACAGGAATCTTAGCCCCGGGCGCCGCGAGCGTCCCCGTCGAGCTAGCACGGGATTTATGAGTAAATAAACCCGGAAAAAAGCGTATTTTTTAATTAAATGGAAAAACTGGCTTCGTATAAAAAAAACAAAATCGCCCTGACATCTCATACAGGATAAGGCTGCTTTTTGAAAATTACAATTTTTTATGGCGGCCTGCTTTATTCTGTTTTACTCGTATTTTTCTTAAGGAATTCTACAAGAGCCGGAATATAAAGTCTGTCTTCGTGTGCAATATGATTATGAATCCAGTCACGGAGAAAATGAGCAAACTTAATTGCTTCTGCAACGGGAAGCTTATCGATTCCGAGCCAGGTGATTTTACACTTTTCTGTAAAAGCTTCGTGGCTTGCCTTATGCTGGCGGTAACCGTCAAATTTTGAAGCCGTCATAAGGCGTTCTTCTTCCCTGAAATGAGTTCCCGCGTAATCAAGGCAGGTCTGAAGGGTTTCTTTTACAAGTTTCTGATAGCCTTCACTGTCATTATTTTTGAGAAGACTCATATAAAATTCATTGCATAACTTAACAAGATGCTCGTGCTGTGCATCTATAACGGGAATACCGACTCTGTATTTGGGATCCCAGACTATAAAATCTTTCGGTTTATTATTAAGCACAGGATTTCTGTTCAGCATCATTAATCTCCACTTATAAGACCGATTATACCACTAATTTAAAGCGGTGTAAAAAATAACAAGACATAAATAATGATAACAAAATATTTTATATTTTTAAGAATATTTTTGAAAAAAAATTTGTTTATAGAAAAATCTCTTATATACTGTATATAGAATATTATCTTCTTTGGGGTACTGCCTATGTCTGATTCTCAATCTTCTTCTCATCTCCGGCCTGTAATCACTGTTGATCCGGACAAATGCTGCAACTGTCACAGATGTATTTCTGTCTGTCCAGTAAAGCTCTGCAACAATGGAGCCGGAAATTATGTTACTGTAAACAACGACCTTTGTATTGGCTGCGGTGCCTGTATTGAAGCCTGTACTCACGGAGCAAGAAAAGGAATTGACGATTCTCAGGAATTCTTTGAAAACTTAAAGCACGGACAGAAAATGATAGCTGTTGTTGCACCTGCCGTTGCCGTAAGTTTTAAAGGCAAAGACCTTGAATTAAATTCATGGCTTAAATCTATCGGCATTAAGGCTGTTTTTGACGTTGCATTTGGTGCCGAGCTGACAACCAAGTCTTATGTAGAACAGATTAAGGAAGAAAACCCTAAGCTTTTAATTTCCCAGCCTTGTCCGGCCCTTGTTACTTTTATAGAAACCTACAGGCCGAAACTTATAAAATACCTTGCAAAAGCAGATTCGCCGATGGCACATACAATTGAATGCATAAGGCACTACTACCCTCAGTATTCCGACTGTAAGGTTGCCGTTATTTCTCCGTGTTTTGCAAAGCGCCGTGAATTTGATGAAAACGGACGCGGAGACTATAACGTTACAATGAAAAGTCTTGATAACTACTTTAAGGCTAATGGTATTGATTTAAGCAAATTCCCTAAAACTGAATATGACAACCCGCCGGCAGAAAGAGCCGTACTCTACTCTACTCCGGGCGGCCTTATGAGGACTGCTGAACGTTTTGTACCTGGAATTGCAGAAAATACAAGAAAAATCGAAGGTAATCCGTCGGTATTTGACTACCTGATTCAACTCAACAGAACAATAGAAGACGGAAAAGATCCTCACTACATGCTCATTGACTGCCTGAACTGTGAAAAGGGCTGTAACCGCGGCGGCGGAACAATCAACCACAACATGCCGCTTGATGAACTTGAAAGCTATGTTGAATCACGCGCTGCTAAAAGACGTGAATACTGGAAAACCCAGTCAAAAGAGCCTAAAGGAAAGCCTTTCAAAAAGCTTTCAGGCACAATTGATGATTACTGGCAGCCGAAAATCTATAACCGCACTTATGTAGACAGAAGCTCTGCTGTAAAGGCAAATATCAGGGTTCCTTCAAAAGATGAATTAACTGCCATCTTTGAGAAAATGGGAAAATACTCGAAAACAGACCTCTACGACTGCGGCGCCTGCGGTTACAACTCATGCGAACAGATGGCTGTAGCAATTTTTAACGGCCTTAACAAGCCTGAAAACTGTCACCACTACGTTCTTCATGTGGCAATCCAGAAACATGAGCAGGATCTTCTGCACACTGTTGAACAGATTACAACAAAGAGTATCCAGATGCTCGATTCTACAAAGCAGGATGTTTCACAGCTTGCAGATGTTACGGACGGTATGAGCCGCAACATGAACAGCTCTTCTGTTGCAATTGAGGAAATGATTGAAAAAGTTACTGCCATCAACAACGTAATTGAAAAGAACTTCCAGATTGTAAATGACCTTGAAAGTGCAACCCAGATCGGTAAAGAAAACCTTAATTCTGTTACTCAGATTGTTGATGAAATAGAAAAGGAAAGTAAAACACTTATTGAAATGAGCCAGGTGGTTGCCCAGATTTCAAGTCAGACTAACCTTCTTGCGATGAATGCCGCAATCGAAGCCGCCCATGCAGGTGAATTCGGTTCTGGTTTCTCTGTCGTTGCAGATGAAATCCGTAAGCTTGCAGAAGATTCAGGAAGCCAGGCAAGACAGATTGGTGACGTTCTTAAGAAAGTAAAAAACATGATTGATACTGCCTACTCTGAGACAGGAAATGCCCGCAAGGAATTCGAATCCGTTGTTAATCTTGCAGGTCAGGTAAAACAGCAGGAATTTGAAGTTAAGAGTGCAATGGCAGAACAGAAGGAAGGGAACAGTAAACTTCTTACCGCCCTTAACCAGATGAAGGAAGGAACACGGGCCGTTGAAAAGGCAAGTGAAAAGCTCAGTTCAAGTACGGAAACCGTCATTTCCCAGATCAGGAATATCGGTCATACTGAAAATCAGTAAAAAAAATTACCCGTTCTGCTTAAATAATAAACAGAACGGGTTTATTATATATAGAGAAACTTCAAAAAAACTGCATCCTGCGGTTATCAGAATTTTTATAGAACAGAGGATTAATAAAATGAAAAAAGTACTTCTTACTCTTACAGCCTTAATGGTTTTAGGTTTATCATCATGTTCAAAAAACGAACAGAAGATAAAGGTTTCTTCTCCGTCTGGAGCGCCTGGAATTGCACTGGCAAACCTGGCAGTTTTAAGCCCTGATGATTACACTTATGTTGCAGCAGAAGCAATCTCTGCTGAATTTGCAAACAATGAGGCTGACTTTATTATTGCTCCTGTAAATGCAGGTGCAAAACTTTTTAAAGCCAAAAAATCTGATTACAGACTTGCCGCCGTTATAACCTGGGGAAACCTGTACTTTGCAACTCAGAAAGCGGACTTTGCACTTGAAGACATTAAAAACTCAAAGCCTGTTTTATTCGGTGAAAACACAATCAATTCGTCATGCGCCCTTCTTGCGCTTGAAAAAAATAACATTAAGCCTGCAGATGTGCAGTATCTTGGAAGTGCTGCCGCAACACAGAATCTGCTCCTTACTGACAAAGATGCAGTCGTTCTGACTGCAGAACCTCTTCTTTCTGCGGCTCTGTCAAAAAATCCTGGAATCAGGGCATGGCCTGTAAATGAACTTTTAAAAAATGCAACAGGCTTTGACGGATACACCCAGGCAGGTCTTTTTGTCCGCGGCGAATCCGTTAAAAACAATAAAAAAGCCGTTGACGCTTTCCTTGGAAAAGCAGAAAAAGCCTGTGCTGCATGTACTAAGGATGTAAGAAAAACAGCCGAAGCCTGCGCACAGCTTAAAATCCTTCCGAACGCAGAAATTGCTGAAAAAGCCATTCCGAACTGCGCAATCCGCTTTACTGATGCTTTAAGCGCAAAAGAACAGGTTGAGTTTACAGCAAACATTGACATTAAACAGTTCGGCGGAGCCGTTCCTGAAGCTGATTTCTACTATGAAAAATAACAGTTCTGACAGCAATGATAAAAAAAACAGCACAGTTTCGCTGTGTCTTGGCATTTTATTCATTGCAGTCCTTCTTCAGCTGCTGTCTTTTATAAAAGGCAGCAGCCTTGTTTTTCCTGACATCTTAAGTATTTTAAAGACTTTTTTTAAACTTCTCCTTCTCCCGTCCACCTGGCTTTATATTTTAACTACGCTTAAGCACCTTTTGACCGCGCTCTTAGTTTCTGTCCTTGCAGCTTTTCCACTGGGGCTTTTAGAAGGACGATTTTTAAAAGTCCAGAAGTTTTTAGCACCGCTGATGACCTTTCTCCGCTCTGTTCCGATGATTGTACTGATTGTAATCATAATGGTTTTAGTAAATTATGATTTTGTTCCGTATATTACCGCCGCTCTGGTTCTGGTTCCTGTTATAAGCGAAGCTGTCTGTGAAGGAATTAAAAGCATTGATCCTGAATTAATCGATGTTTACAGGCTCAATTCTTCCTTTACTCCCCAGATTTTTATGAGCGTATACCTGCCCTTAATTTCAGGCTATGTAAAACAGGCTTTTACCCTTGCGGCAGGACTTGGAATAAGGATAATTGTAACGGCCGAATACTTTGTCCAGTGCAGGAATTCCCTGGGAAAAGCAGTGTACCAGAGTTCATATTTTAATGAATTTGAAGAAATCTATGCCTGGGCCCTCATAATGGTTTTTCTTATTCTCCTTGTAAACACTATTCCTGCACTCTTTTTAAGGTCAAAAAAATAGCATATAATGATTCTTATGAAACGTTTTTTTCCGGTTATTACACTCTGTCTGACCCTTACATCTATTTTTACAGGCTGCTCAAAGCAGACAGAAAATTACAGCACTTTTACAATCTGGACAGACAGGGAAGAAATTGTTTCTTACTGCGAACTTTTTAATTCCATGCAGAGTAAAACGAAAGCCATTATTGTCTATAAAAAACGGCTTTCAACATCCCTTCCGCCTGCCCGGGATGAAGAAAAACCAGACCTGATTGTAGGTTCCTGGCTTAAAAATGATTCAACAAGAAAAAACTTCCGCCAGATTGACAGCCTTTTAAGCCGTGACTGCGTAGACACACAAACGATTTATCCATCCCTGCTTGAATACGGAAAGGCTGCAGGAAAACAGTATCTCCTTCCGGTAAGCTTTAACCTGCCGCTCGTTATTTTTTCTACAAAAAACACAAATAAAATTCCTGACAAATACGCTCTTTCCCTCGACCAGATAAGGGATACTTCCGCCGAATTCAACACAGTGAACAAAGACGGAGTTTACACAAAAATGGGCTTTGCTCCTTCCTGGGATACAGAATTTTTATACGAAGTAACAAAAGAATTCGGACCATGTTTTAAAGAAAAAGGCACAAGCTTCAGCTGGAATGAAGAAAAACTCAAAAGCGCCGTAAACTATATCAAGACCTGGACTTCTGAGAAAAACAAATCTACAACTGCAGAACAGGATTTTGAATTCAAATATCTCTACACTCCAAAATACCGCCATATTGCTTTTGAACGCACCCTTTTAGCCTTCACTTTCAGCAATGAACTTTTTAAGATTTCCTCTGAACAGCTCGGAGAAATTGATTACCGCTGGGTTAAAATCAAAAACGGCCTTCCTGCAGAAGACAAAATCGTTTCTATGGCAGTCTATTCAAAGGCAAAAAATCCTGAAAGGGCTGAAGAATTTATCCGCTGGTTCTTTAAAGAGGAGAATCAGAAACTTATGCTCGAAAGAACAAACAGGATGCAGCTTGATACAGCCACATTTGGAATTGCCTCAGGTTTTTCATCAATAATCAGCGTAAACGAACATATTTTCCCGACATACTACCAAAACCTGCTCGGAAACCTGCCTGATGCAAAGTCTGTAACTTCTCCGCAGGGTTTTCCAAGCCGCTGGGAAAGTTTAAAAGAAAGAGTTATTTATCCGTATCTGACTTCAGCAGCCGACACCGACACTTCAAGAAAAAAAGAATCAATGTCTCAGCTTTTAAGTGCCTGGTCAAAGCAGTTTGATTAAAACATAAAAATAATGTAAGGTAACGAATATGAGTGAAGCTTCTATTTCACAGGAAGAACTTAATGCCCTTTTAATGCAGGCAAAGAACAGAAGGCCTGCAACCCAGGCTGCCACAGGTTTTGACCGTCAGGAACTTTTAAGAAAATTCAGCAGTGATATGGGGCAGCTCAAACAGATGCTCAAGGAATACAATATCTCCCTTACACAGGAAGAAGTAGACCGTCTTCTTAAAAAATAACCCTTTTCACGCCCTGTCCAGACGCAGGTAAGCATTATATTCTAAACTTATCAGTCATTTTTCCGAAAATTTGAGTAGAGGTCGGAATTATGGTTGATTCTATTTCTTTAAACGCATATTCATACGGTGGGATTGTAAGCGGAAGTTCAGGAAAACTCTACGTTCCTGTCAGTCCGGGCGCCGTTATTTACTCTCAGTTTGACCATATCTCTGGCGTTGCGGCTTCCGGCTCTGACACAGGCGTTTCAGTAAGCAAAATTCAGATTTTAAACTCTCTCTTAAATCAGCTCATTTCAATGCGCAATGAACCGAAAATGCAGTATCCTGATGACGGTTCTTTAAGCGATGACCAGATGGACAGCCTTATCCAGAACTATCAGTCTCAGATTCAGATGGAAATCGAAAAGGCAGAAGTTACCGGTTACGGCCTTGCAGGAGCACGTCCTGAACCCGGCATGGTTTTAGACATCAAAGCGTAATACAGACAAAATGTAGCGTAATGTCATTGAATACAGTCTTCAAAAACACTATAATTGGTGCAATAGTTTCTATAAGGAGATTTAGAATGACTGTTAATGACATTAAGAATGCCAAGATTAAAGCTTGGATTGAAGAATGTGTTAAAATGTGTGAACCTGACAACGTTGTAGTTTGTGACGGTTCAGCAGCAGAGTATGACCGCCTCGTAAAGATCTGCGTTGATTCAGGTCTTGCAACACCTCTGGCTAAAAAACCACACAGCTACCTTTTCCGCTCAGATCCTTCAGACGTAGCTCGTGTTGAAAAAAGAACATTTATTGCATCTAAAACACAGGAAGCTGCAGGTCCTACAAACAACTGGATCGACCCTGTTGAACTTAAAGCAACAATGAAAGGTCTCTACAA
Organism: Treponema sp. UBA3862; assembly: GCA_002392405.1. Taxonomy (GTDB): domain Bacteria; phylum Spirochaetota; class Spirochaetia; order Treponematales; family Treponemataceae; genus Treponema_D. Next base: position 8,354 of record DGGY01000025.1, read on the forward strand.
GGGCTGTATGCACGGCCGCA
>DGGY01000054.1 GCA_002392405.1 Treponema sp. UBA3862
ACTTTGTTGAAATGTTTGTAGGTGTCGGTGCAAGCCGCGTAAGGGATTTGTTCCGCCAGGCCCGGGAAAAAGCGCCTTGTATTGTATTTATTGATGAAATTGACGCCCTGGGAAAGAGCCGTATGAACGGTTTTGGAGGCGGCAACGACGAGCGTGAACAGACCTTAAACCAGCTCCTGGTAGAAATGGACGGTTTTGAAAACGAGAAGGGACTTATCATCCTGGCCGCTACAAACCGCGCTGATATCTTAGACCCTGCTCTTTTACGCCCGGGACGCTTTGACCGTCAGGTACCTGTTGAAAAGCCTGATGTAAAGGGACGTGAGGCAATCCTCCGCATTCATGCAAAGAACGTAAAACTCGATAATGACGTTGATTTTACTTCTGTTGCCCATGGTACTGTAGGTTTTGCAGGAGCAGACCTTGCAAACGTTGTAAATGAAGCTGCCCTTCTTGCAGTACGAAATGGCCGCAAAAAAGTTACAATGTCTGATTTTAACGAAGCCATTGATAAGGTAAGCATCGGCCTTAAGAAAAAGAGCCGCAAGGACAATAAAAAAGAAATGCGCCTTGTTTCAGTTCACGAAACAGGACATGCCCTTATCGGTGCATTCACTCCAGATTTCCCGCCGGTTAATAAAATTACCGTTGTTCCGCGCAGTCACGGAGTCGGCGGATTTACACAGTACCGCGAAGAAGAAGAAAAGAACTTTATGACCCGCAGGGACATAATCAATGAAGTTGACAGCTGTTTAGGCGGACGCGCTGCAGAAGAAGTGCTTCTTGATGATATTTCAACCGGCGCTTCAAATGATATTGCCCGCGCTACTGATTTAATCAAGAGAATGATTACTGATTACGGTATGTCAGACAAGTTTAAGAACATGACTTTGGGTAAGGGCGTTTTAGGTCATGCGGGAAGCGATCCTAATATCTACAGGGAATTCTCTGAAGAAACCCAGCGCTACATTGATGAAGAGATTGCACGCATCATGGATGAACGCTATGAACATGTAGTTTCTGTCCTTAAAGAACATAAAGACCTGCTTGAATATATTTCAGGGCGTCTGCTTGAAGTTGAAACAATGGACGGAAAAGAGTTCTATGATATTGTAAAAGGCGAAGCTCACTGTCGCGAACTTGCACAGAACTCAGCTGCGCAAACCGTTGACGGCAGCGCGCAATAAAATTAAAATTAAGTTATAAGTTTTATTATCCTTAAGAGGAATCATGAAAAAGATATTAGCATTAACAGTTTTTCTGCTGGCATCAGCTGCAGCTTTTTCCCAGTCAATTCTGACTGCGGCTGCTTTTTTTCAGAATGTATCAGCTGAATATGGAAAAATCAACGATTATGAAGCAGACCTTACTTTAAAAAAACAGAAAAGCGTAATGGAGGGCAGGGTAAGTTTTAAAAGACCTGACCTTCTGCGCATTGATTTTACAAAGCCGTCTGATCAGGTTATCTGCTTTAACGGTGACATGCTTACAATTTATCTTTCAGAAATTCCTGCAATCTTAAATCAGAATGTTGAATCTGCCGGTGCAAACAATTCTGCTAACCTTGCCACTCCGCAGGGGCTTGCACTTATGAGCCGCTATTATTCAGTTGCTTATGAAAACGGTCAGGACAGCGAACCGCTTGAGGAAGGCAGCTCCGAGATGGTCGTAAAACTCCGTTTGAGCCGCCGCAATACGACAGAAGCTTTCCGTTACATTTATATGAGCGTAAATCCTGACTCAAAGCTTATCCGCCGCATTGTTGCAGTTACTCCGCAGAATGAACAGTATCAGTTTGATTTTACAAATTACACTTTAAATCAGGGAATATCTGACCAGCGTTTTATTTATGATCCGCCGACAGATGCAAATAACTACAACAACTTCCTGTTTTCACAGCAGTAAAATACGTTATAGGGCCTTAAGTTAAAAATCAGGAAAAATCGAGGATAATATGGAAAGCTACGGTGCAATATTAAAAGCAAAAAGAGAAGAAAAGGGACTTGAATATGATACTATCTCCAGAGATACATCAATTGCCTCGAACTATCTTCTTGCACTTGAAACAGAAGATTCTGCTGCTTTTCCAGGTGAACCCTACCTTGTAGGCTTTCTTAGAAATTATGCAGATTACCTCGGTGTTGATTCAGAACGTGTAATTCATCTTTATCATGCAAAAGTGCTTCAGGAATCTCCTGTTCCTGAAGGCCTCATAGTTCATGAAAAGCCGAAATATGTTATCCCTCTTATTACAGGAGCTGTTTCTCTGCTTGTGATTGCAGGAATCGTGACCGGCATCATACTTGCAAAAAAGAATGCCCTCAATAAAGAGTCAAAAACTGCCCTTGATAAAAACTCTCAGACTAAAAAATATGAACTTACAGAAAAACCGCTTCAGACCCGCCTTTACAAAGGAGATCAGCTTGTTTTAGGAACGGCAGCAGGCGATGTAGTGGTTACTGTTGCAAATACACAGGGCACTTTAAGCTTTGAAACTCCTGCAGGACTTCAGCACATTGAACTTTCTGAAGAAATCGAAGTTGATGTTGACGGCGATGCGGCTCCAGAAATGATTGTTTATGTAAGCGATGTTTCTTCAAAAAACAATGACCGGGGTGCCGAGGCCAGAATCCTTCTTAAGAGCGGTGCAAATGCCGCAATTGGAGAGACAAAGGCTTCAGACATTCCTAATGCTGAAGACCTTCCTCAGAATCAGAAACGTACTGTAATTTTTGAAGATACAAGGGCTTATCCTTTCACAATCCGTGCAGACTTCCGCGCAGGCTGTGTATTCCGCTACCGCCCTGACAGAAAAGAAACAGTTGAAGATTATCTTACAAACGGTGAAACCGTAAATATGACTGCAAGCAACGGAATTCGCATGTGGATTTCTAACGGAAACACAGTAAAACTTCAGGTAATTGCAAATGCAAAAACATATGACCTGGGCGTAACAAAAGCCGGACAGGTTGTAGTGCAGGATATCCGCTGGATTAAAGATACGGACGGCAAATACAAGCTTGTAATCAATGAACTCGACTAAATTTTTTATTGACCAGCACGGTTGTGCAAAAAATCAGGTAGACGGTGAACTTATAATTTCCCTTCTCAAAAAAAAGAAGTGGTCGCAGACTTTTGACCCTTCAGAGGCTGACCTTATAATCGTTAATTCCTGCGGCTTTATAGAATCTGCAAAAAAGGAAAGTCTTGATGCCGTAATGAGTGCCCGTCAGATGTATCCAAAGGCAAAAATCCTTCTGGCAGGCTGTCTTGCAGAGCGTTATGCAGAAGACCTGAAGGATGAACTTTCAGAAGCAGACGGCTTTTTCGGAAACGGAGATTTAAGCCAGATTTATAAGGTTATAGAACCTTTGATGCAGAATAAGAGGCCGGTTGTAGTTCCGGAGCAGAAAGGTGTGTGCTGCGGAGACCGTGATACTCTCCTTTCTTTTCCGGGAACCGCTTTTGTAAAAATAACGGAAGGCTGCAACAACCGCTGTTCATTCTGTGCAATTCCTTTAATCCGCGGTGACTTAAGAAGCCGTCCTGCCGCAGATATTGTTGCGGAAATTAAAGACCTTGTTTCAAAAGGCATTTACGAAATAAACCTTATCGGTCAGGATCTGGCTGCATATGGCACAGGGGCTCAGGATAACTGTTTTGGCGACGGCAGAACTTATCTTCCCCATGGAACTCCAGGCAGCTTTACAGATGAGGGAGAGGTCTCTCCCTGCGCGTCCGCTTCGCCGGCCGCTACCCTCTCTGCGGGGGATGCCCCCGCAACGCCCCCTTCAGGTCTTTCCCGTCTTATAAAGATGATTTCTGCAATCGAAGGAACTTTTGCAGTCCGTCTTCTTTATATTCACCCTGATCATTTTAATGAAGACATTCTTCCTGCAATGAAGGCAGATTCAAGATTCCTGCATTATTTTGACATTCCTTTTCAGAACGGCGATGACGCACTTATAAAGACAATGAACCGTACTGGAAACCGTAAGCGTTATACTAAGCTTATTTCAGACATCCGCTCAGTTTTCCCTGATGCTGCAATCCGTACCACACTTATGACAGGCTTTCCTGGAGAAACTGAAGATGCCTTTGAAAATACAAAAGCTTTCTTAAAAGAATTGTCTCCTGACTGGAGCGGCTGTTTTTCCTATTCAAAGGAAGATGATACGCCGGCCTTTAGTTTTAAAAAACAGGTTCCTCATAAAACGGCAGAAAAACGCGCAGCAGAACTTGTTCTGATGCAGGCAGAAATTACAAAAGAGAGCCTGAAAACCCGCTGCGGAAAAGAATACGATATTTTAATTGAAGAAGTCCTTTCAGAAAGTTCAGAAAATCCTGATGAAGGCCTTGCAATCGGAAGAGCCTGGTTTCAGGCGCCTGAAGTAGACGGAAGCGTCATAGTTCATTATGACAGAAGTTCAACGGCAGAATGCGGAGCTGTAAAATCAGGCCGTCTTGTCCGTGTAAAAATCACTTCCAGCGGGGATGTAGATTTAAACGGGGATTTTGTAAGTGACTCACTTTTAAGTAAAAATTTAAGAAAATCTTCAGAAATTTCCTTTGCCCAGGAACTTTAAGGCTGACAAGTGCCCTGTCAGCGGTTAGAATTAAGGCATGAAAAGAAAAGCTTTAATTTTTGGCCGTTTATTTATCTGTTTGTTTATAGGTTCACTTTTTTCCTGTGATAATTTCATGCAGAATGAAAATCTGCGCGATATCATAAGTGAAGAGATAGCGCTTGCTAATGCTCAGGAATGCGTTCTTAGTGTTGACCAGAACAGTCAAGCCGGTTATTTTCTGCCTGCCGGCACTGAACGCCGCTGCAGAATCGGCAGTTCAATTCCCCTTAAGTTTATTACAGATAAAGACTGGTTTATTTTTGAAGGAATAGAAGCCGTTTCTTCCATTGATAATTCTGTAAGCAGAAATGACTGCGTTAAGATTACTGCAAACCTGGAAGAAACTGACAGCCATAACCGTGAATATGTTTATAATGTAAAGCTTTTAAAAGGTGCTGATGATATTCTTCTTCGTCCTTATGGACTTGAGTATCCCCGTCTTGTCTCTTACAGTCCGGCATCTTCTTCAAAATTAAATTATGCCAATACTCCCATTGTCCTTACCTTTAATATGGCATCTGATAAAACTTCCCTTTTCAATAATATGAGCATTCGTTCCGGGGGGACGGACCTTAAAAGCGCTTTTGATTTTATATATGATTCTTCTGCCAGACAGCTTACATTAAAGCCTAATTCCGCCTTTTATGCATTTTTGTCTTCCATACAGGAAGCCTCTGCTGACGTAGAAATTTATCTTTATGACAGAATCAGCGTAAACCGCATAAGTTCAGGCCAGACCTATAACCTTTCTTTTGTAAAAACGGACTTTACTGTAAATTACAAAAATGACGTTGACAATACAGCTCCTGTAATTTATGAAAGTTTTGCTTCAAGAAAAGAAATAACTCTTTCTTCGGCAGACCTTTTTGAAGATGCAGATACACTCCAGGCAGGTACATTTGATCTTTCTTACGACGGCTTTAGCCCTGAAACCGTTTTCAGGAACAGATGTAACGGGACTCTTTATATTTACGGAAGCTGTTCTGACGAAGGTTCAGGCATTAAGGTCGTATCGGTAAGTGAGTGCCTTGTAAATTACGTTAATGCAGAAGAAGTTGAGGATGACAGGAGGGAATATTTTGAAAAGGAATATCTCCTTACGGAAAATGAGGCAGATATTGAATATACTGAGGGAAATGATGGTACAGTCAGATTCTGCGTAAAGCATCAGATACAGTCACAGGACGACGGTGCATTTCTTTTAAATGTATCCGTAAAAGATGTTTCCGGCAATAAATCTGCAGAACGTGTTTATACCGTAATTAAAAAGAGTTTTATTGATACCCGGATGGGTGATGTTTCTATGTGGAACGGCGGATTTGATGACTCTGGTGAAAACGATCCCGGCTATTTTCTTGGTGGAAAATACAAGACTGAAAAAGTTTTTGAAGAAAAAGATACTTATAATTCCCTCATAAAAACTTTATATTTTACCGCATACATAAGTGACTGGAACTTTGATGCAGACGAAGCAATGCTTGGCCTTTACGGAAACTATTTTTTACCCCGGGATTCAATAACGCTTCAATGTGAGTACGTAAACTCTGAGGGTAAAAAGGTTATACAGGATTTTGAGCCTTACAAAACAGATTTTAGTGAAGATAACGGCTACTGGAAACTTGACCTGAATGTGGAAAAAATAGCCGGCCTCAGCTTTACCCTTATTGCAGAGGATGGTTTTGGAAACCGCTGTGAAACTCAGTACTCAGTCCCGGATAATACCGGCGTAACCTATACACTGGACACGGCATCTGCAGGCTATACTGTAAATTATATGTCTTCCCATGAAGTCCAGCCGGAAAATGCCCTTCAGTTTGCCCTTGATTCGTCAGATAATATTTCCACTGCAAAATATTATCCTTACATGAAGAGTAACGGAAAACCTGTAATTACAGCAGGTAAAAAATACCGGATGGCTCCGCGTTATGGCATAAATGGTGCCTTTATCTTTACGGAAATTATAGACGGCCTTGAGGTAAAAGTTCCGGATTCTACACAAAAGCCGGCTGCTCCTTCCGTTATAAGCGGGCCGGAAGTCTATGCTTCGTCTATGCACGAAGATGGAATAGGTTTTCTTGCAATCCGGCTGGAAGTGGACCATTCTGTATGGGAAAATTATGATGCAGTTTACGCAGATTTTACATATCCATACTATACTTCCTCAGGTCTTCAGAATAGTACCCGCAGAGTTTATCTTAAGAACGGAGAATATACTTTGAACAGTGGCAGCATTCTTACCAGAGGTATGTTCTGTTCTTCAAGTTCCTGCAGGGTTTACGGCATAAAAAATAATATAGAGTCATCTGCCAGAATTTTCAGCATACCAAAAGTAACAGATCTTGCGCTGGATAATAACGGACCGGAAAGCGAACGCGAATGGCATCCTGATGAAGAGTATGTCGACATAATTATCAAGGATTATGAAAGTGGAGTAGAGGAGACTGTTCTTTATATTAACGGAAAGGAATACCGCTTTACTGAAAGGTTAAGACTTTATTACTGGCAGATCATAGAAAATGATATTGAATCTTTGTATTACACAGGCTGGTCTGTTGACAGGGCAGGAAATAAAGGAGAATTATCTTATAGCGGTAAGATTACTTCTGAGCCCATTGATTCTCTTGTTAAAAGCGGCAGTTACTGGAATGTTTCCTATACAACACCGGCTGATCACTCAAGTTCAAGTAATTCACAAAGATATCTTCGTATTGATTCAATGAGTACTGCCGGGGCAACATGGTCTTTGTATAATAAATTCACTCAGTATCCTGTTAAAACTTATGAAGAAGAAGATGAATATAGAAATATTACAAAGAGAATCTGGACTTATAAAAACGTTACACTTCCGGCGAACTCTTTTGTAAAGTTTATCACCGGGGGTGGCGATTCCCGTTCTTACCCTTCCTATTTCTATACGGGAACTAAAGGCAGCGGTAATTATGACCTTCTTATGGCAAACGGTTCTTCAAAGACCAGTGTGGCTGTTTCATCTGATGCCCCTGTCTTTGTTCACACCCTGGTTACATCCAAAGATTACGAAAGCTGTAAAAACTGGACTGAATATGAGTGGGAGTTCCACAAAAAATCTGTGGGGGATACTTTCTTAAGTTTTTCTTCTTCAAACAGTAATCCCCAGAAATACACCATTCCTGTGGACGAAATAGAAAGCGGTGAGTGTTACTGTGTAATAGCGCACTTTTCAGACGGTAGTACCGTGATGAGTGACGTAATGCAGCGGTAATGGAAAAAAGAAACGCTATCTGCTAGAATCACTTCATGTCCCCTGAAGACGAAATAATGGCAGAAATAGATGCTTCTCAAGGTCTTGAACTTTCTTCCCGCGCAAAGGAGTATCTTGCTGTTTTAAATCCTCAGCAGTATGAGGCTGCCGTTCATGAGGGAAGTCCGCTTTTAATTTTAGCGGGGGCGGGATCAGGTAAAACCCGGGTTATTACTACAAAAATTGCATATTTAATCGCTGAAAGAAACGTAAATCCTTATTCAATTCTTGCTGTTACCTTTACAAAAAAGGCCGCTAAGGAGATGCAGGAAAGGGCTGTTGCTTTAGAAGAGAGGGCTCAGGGGGCCCAGATAAGAACCTTCCATTCTTTTGGTGCCTGGTTTTTACGCCTTTATGCAGAAGAAGCGGGAGTAGATCCAAATTTTACAGTCTATGATGACGATGACATGGTGACTCTCGTTTCAAAGGCAAACTCTTCGCTTACAAGGCAGCAGGCATCACATTTTGCCCATATAATAAGTTTATGCAAGGATTACTGCATTTTCCCCGAAGATGCACTTAAAATAAAAGAAATAGAACCGGACCCTGATTTTCCGCGGATTTATGCAAATTATAACAGACGCCTTCGCGAAACAGGGAACGTTGATTTCGGGGATTTAATTCTTCTTCCTGTGCAGGTGCTGGAAAAAAATGAATATGTGAGGGATCGCATTCACGGACGGTTCTCAGTAATAATGGTTGATGAATACCAGGATTCAAACGTTGCCCAGTTCCGTCTTCTGCGCGCACTTACAGGAAAAGATACTTATGTCTGTGTTGTAGGTGATGATGACCAGTCAATTTATAAATTCCGCGGGGCAGAAATACAGAATATCCTTCAGTTTAAAAATCATTTTCCTGGCACTCAGATTATCCGTCTTGAAAGTAATTACCGTTCAAAATCACAGATTTTAAGCGTGGCTGATGATGTCGTAAAAAATAATTCCGGCCGTCTTGGTAAAAATCTTACTGCAGAAAGGGGAGACGGAAAAACACCTGTTCTTGCTTTTCTTCCAAATCAGGATGAAGAGGCTCATTTCTGCGCGGATTTAATCGCACAGACTCATAAAAACGGTGTTCCCTACTGTGACTGGGCTGTCCTTTATAGAACCAATGCCCAGTCAATGGGCTTTGAAGCAGAGTTTTTGCGCAGAAAAATTCCGTATACTGTAGTTGGTTCCCTCAAGTTTTATGAGCGTGAAGAAATAAAAGACCTTCTGGCTTATCTTGCCCTTCTTGCAAACCCTAAGGATGAACTTGCTTTCCGCCGCATTGTAAATAAACCTGCCAGAGGAATAGGCGCCATGACTCAGGATAGACTGGTGGATTATTACAGAACGAATACAGCGCTTTTCAGCGGAGAACAGAATCCTTCCGTACAGGCTGCAGAAAAGGACTGCGCTGAATCAGGAGCTGTTAAGAATTATCTTGATTCCTGCCGCATTCTTTTGCCGTCGCTGTCAAAAAAAGCAAGGGAAGGGCTTTCAGTATTTGTAGACTTCATGGAAAGCTTTGAAAAAAAACTTGGGGAAGATACTTCAGGTGATGATAAGGCCCCGGCCTCTGCGGAAGATGCAGCAGGCGCCGGGAAAGCCCCTGCTGCCGAAAAACTATCTGTCCTTGTAGATTTAATTATTGAAAAGTCAGGACTTAAAGAATATCACGCTTCACAGGATGAAATAGGCGGAACTCAGAGAGTGTTAAACCTTCAGGAACTTTCTAACTCCGCAGTTCTTTATGAGTGTTCCAGAAAAGGACTGCTTGAGTTTCTGGATCACATTGAACTTGACCGGACTATAGAAAATCCTGAGGTCGAAGAAGATAAAGACCAGGTAACTTTAATAACCCTTCATAATACGAAAGGTCTTGAGTTTAACCGCGTAATAATTACAGGAATGGAACTGGGAGTTTTTCCCCGCCAGGATAAATACGGCGAAGACCTGGAAGAAGAGAGGCGTCTGTGTTATGTAGGCGTGACCCGCGCCAAAGATGAACTTTACCTTACAAGCTGTGCAGTAAGGCGCATGTACGGCCGGATTGAATACATGGCGCCAAGTCCCTTCCTGTCAGAAATTAATCCTGACCGCCTTAAAATTTTAGGACACCTTCCTTTTGGCTTTAAAAAATCTTCCGGCGCAAAGGCTTATGCTTCGCATTCCGGGGATTACGGCAGCTTTGGTTTAAGTCATCCGGATGTTGAAAGTGACCCGATAAAGAAAAAATACTGCCGGGGAACAAAAATCTTTCATGATGATTACGGATACGGTGTAATTACATCGGGAGTTACTACAGATGACGGTGAGTACTCAATAACCGTACAGTTTGAAAACGGCGGAATAAAAAAGTTCCTGCCAAAGTATCAGGAAAAGTCTCTTCTTATTGTAAAGGATTAGAGCCTGGCGTTGCGCGCGGCGATTGAGCGCGCAGAGGGGGCAGCGGACAGGACCGCAAGGACTGAACTGACCCCAAAAAGTTAGAC
>DGGY01000022.1 GCA_002392405.1 Treponema sp. UBA3862
CGCGGAAGAATCTGCATGGATCAGTGCATGGTTGAACTTGGCCCTGACAGTGATGTTAAACGCTGGGACGAGGTAACTGTTTTTGGTCCTGAAGAGTGCGGCGCTATGGTTTCTGCCCAGGAAATTGCTGATGCTGTAAATACGATAAGCTACGAAATTACCTGCGGCATTTCAAAAAGGGTTCCGCGTGTTTTTGTCAGATAAAGATTTTCTTGAATTCTGCGGCAAGATAAAATGAACCTGTAACAAGAAGGATTGATTTTGTTTTTTCGCAGTAATCAAGAGCCTTTTGAATCTGCTTTGTATAATCTTCATCTAAATCGCATTCCATATCATTTGAATTAAACGCGTTTTTTAATCTTGTAAGGTCAGACTGTTTTATATTTCCCGGTTTTGTAAGAAAATATTTATCGAACTCATTTTTTAAAAGAGGAACTATATCTTCAGCATCCTTATCTTTTGCACAGGCAAATAAAAGGGTCCTGTTTCTGTCAGAGTTTTCTCCTGTAATTTTATTTAATGTCTGCATTGTAAAATTAATGCTTTTTACAGTATGAGCTCCGTCTACAATTACATACGGGATGTTTTTATATTTTCCTGTGCTTTTGATTATTTCAAAGCGGGCGGGCAGGGTTGTTTTTGAAAGACCTTTTTCAATCTGTTCTTCTGTAACTGAAGGAAAGGCTTTTTTTACACAGACTGCCGCTAAGGCTGCATTCTGGCTCTGAAATTCACCTGGAAGGAGAAGTCTGGTTTTAAGGGGCCTTTTAAAGAGGTGGGATTGTATTTCAACTTCCTGGGTGAAATTACTTAAGTTTTGTTCTGAGAGTGTATGAATTTTTGTACTGATTTTAGAACAAATTTCGTCTATGAATAAGATTTCTGCGTTTTTTTGTGCTGCTGCTTTCCTGAAAACTTCTTTTACTGACTCTTTTTGTTCTGCAACTACAACCGGAGTATTCTCTTTTATTATGCCTGCTTTTTCTGCTGCTATTTTTTCTACTGTGCCGCCTAAAAACTCTGTATGTTCAAGTTCGATTGGTCCTATGGCGCAGATTTCAGGCAGGATTACATTTGTAGCATCAAGTCTTCCGCCGAGTCCTGTTTCAAATACGCATACATCCATTTTTGAGTTTTTGAAGCAGAAAAATGAATAAAGCGTTACAAGTTCAAACCAGGTGACAGGCCTTTTTTGTAAGAATTCTTTTGTTGAAGCAGATTCGATTAAGTTTTTAAGTTCTTCTGCAGATTTTTCATAAGTTTCAGCGGTCAGAAATTTCTGGTTTTGAGTTATTCTTTCTAAAAATGAAAGGATGTGGGGAGAGGTGTAAAGTCCTGTTTTGTATCCTGCTTCTTCAAGAATAGAGGCAATAAAGGCTGAAGTTGAACCTTTTCCTTTTGAGCCTGCTATGTGAACGGCTGGACAGGTTTTATTTATTTTTCCTGCTTTTTCTGACAGATATTCCATCGTATCAAGCCAGAACATGTTTTTTTGAGGCAGTTTTTCAAAATTTAAAAAGGAATCAAGCCAGTTTTCAAAATCCTGGATTTTTTTTGAATCCGGGGCTTTTTGAGGAGTGAGTGTATTTTTTGAGTCGGGTTTTGACTCAGGCAGATAATCTGATTCTTTCATAAAAATAATATTACTTAAATTTGCCCGTTTGAAAATACGGTGTTAAACTTTTTTTGTCCTTATTAATATTATTTTAAGGCTGGGGGTTTCACATGAAAAAGATTTCATTTGCGGTTTTAACTGCTTCTGTTGTTCTTGCTGCATTTTTATTTACAGGTGCAAAAAAACAGAAACTTACAAAAATCACAATGTGGTACGGCGGAACTGTCAGTGAAGCAGGAGAGCCTCCTTCAGACTGGATTGTCTATGACATTTTAAAGGAAAAGCTGGGAATAGACTTAAAGCTTACAATGCTCCCTTCAAACGAAAGTGACCGCGACGTTAAATTAAATGCTGCCGCTGCTTCTAAAGCCCTGCCTGATTTGTTTACAGTCAACCGTGAGCCGTGGGTCAATATGGTTAAAAATAAAATGGTTCTGGCGGTTGATGATATGTATGACATGATGCCGGTCAGAACAAAAATCATGTACGACAAATATTCAAGGGCTTATACAACGGTAAACGGGCATTCTTATGGTTTTGCAAGTCCCGGATCAATTCCGCGTAACGAAGGTCTTGTAATCAGAAAAGACTGGCTTGATAAACTCGGGCTTAAAGTTCCCCAGACTTTAGATGAGTTTATGGAGGTGATGAGGGCTTTTACTTTTAATGACCCTGACGGAAACGGGGTAAATGATACTTACGGCTTCGGGGCTTTTCTTGAATATTATACGCATCAGGACGGACTTGGAAGAAGATTTGAACCTCTTATGGGTGCTTTTGGGGTTGAAGGAACCTGGAGCATGAACAGTGCGCACCCGGGGCTTAATGTACTTCGTCCTGAATATTTTGATGCAGTAAGTTTCATTAAAAAAATGTGTGATGAAAAGGTGATTGACCCTAACTGGCTTGTCTACAGAAAAGATGATTTCAGGGCAAACTGGAAACAGGGAAAATTCGGCTGCATGAGGGAACAGAATGCCGCCCTTGCTGCAGAAAGTAACTATGAACCTTTTGATAAAAACTTTCCTAAAGGAGAGTGGATTGTCATTAATCCGCCTTCAGGACCAGATGGCCTTAAAAGTACAGGCTGTTTTGTTCAGGGGTTCAGAATTACTGCGGTAAATGCTAAATCTGCAAAGAAAAAAGAGGCAATTGCGCGTCTTTTAGAATGGATGAGCAGTGATGAGGGTTATTATCTTTTAGGCTGGGGACAGGAAGGCGTTAATTACGTACTTGATGAAAACGGGGTTCCTGTTACAAAAGGAATTCCTGATAAGCAGAAAGGCTACACAAAACCAGCAATGCAGAAATACACCCAGCTCCGTGCTTATGTTTTTTATAACAGTGATATTGAGCTTTATTCACGTTATCCGACATATAAAGCTCCTCATTCAGGCAAAACAATGTCTTCTCTTGAGGTTTTAAAACAGATGGATGTTCTGCCTTACACACCTGCAATTGGAAGTGATACCATGCCTCTTCCTGACGCAGATACAAAAAGATTCTTAGAGCAGGGGCTGATAGAGTTTGTAACGGGAAAGCGGTCTATGACAAAAGAAAGCTGGGGTGAATATATTGCTCAGTTTAAGAAAATCGGCGGAGAAAGCTGGAATCTTGCGGGACTCAAATATGCCCGGGAAAATAATCTTTTGTGGTAGTTTTAAGGAGATTATTGTCAAAATTTTGACAGTGTCTCTGTCGTACTTTTGCCGGGCTTTTTGTGCTCTTTTTGGGATGTCTTTTATGTGCTCTAATTGAAGAAAGAGTGCTTTTCTGCTAGAATTATGAGGTTGATGAAGTGTGTTACGAGTAACTTTCATCAGCCTTATTTTTTTATAAAAACAGGAATTAAAAATGGCAGAAGCTGAACTTGAATCAAATGCAGATAAAATCCTTGCAGAAGCAGTAAAAAAATCAAACGAAATAGAAAAAGATATTCTTGTAAATCCTTCAAAATACCGCGTACTTACCGGTGACCGTCCGACTGGACGCCTGCATATCGGTCATTATTTTGGTTCTCTTAAAAACCGTGTGCGCCTTTCAAAACTTGGCGTGCCGACAATGATTTTAATTGCAGATTATCAGGTTTTAACAGATCATGATGCCTTTGATAAAATCTCTCAGAATACAAAACAGCTTGTAATAGACTATCTTGCGGCAGGAATTGAACCGGGAAAAAATGTCTGCATTTATCCGCACAGTCATGTTCCTGAGGCAAATCAGCTTATGGTTCCTTTTCTGACACTTGTCTCAAGCGCTGAACTTGACCGCAATCCTACTGTTAAAGATGAAATCGCAAAATCAGGAATGAAATCTGTAAATGCAGGTATGCTTACTTATCCTGTTCATCAGGCAGTTGATATTCTTTTCTGTAAGGGAAATG
>DGGY01000006.1 GCA_002392405.1 Treponema sp. UBA3862
CGTTTGATTCCATATCAAGCTGCTGCAGATGTGCCGGGAAGCGGCTTAAAGCCTGGCTATAAGGAAGAACTGCTGTTGCTTCATAGCCCTGGACATTGCGTTCATAGATTCCGATAAGTGCATCGAGCATTGCAGGATTTTTTAAGAGTTCTTTATTTGTATCAAGGGCATCTTCTTCATGTGCGCCTTTTAAGAAGTCAGCAAAAACTTCCGGTCCAAAGGCAAGAGAAAGAACTGCCCCTCCGACACCGCTTGTTGAAGAATAGCGGCCGCCGATATAGTCGTCCATGTAGAAAGCTTCTAGATAGTCCGGGTTATGTGCAAGGGGAGAAGTTTCTGAAGTTACTGCAATCATATGTTTTGCAGGATTAAGGCCTGCTTTTTTTAAGGCATCTTTTACAAAGGATTCGTTTGTAAGGGTTTCAAGTGTTGTGCCTGATTTTGAAACCAGAATAAAAAGTGAGTGCGCAGGGTCAGTTGAAGCAAGAACGGCTGAAGCGTCATCAGGATCAACGTTTGAGATGAACTTTGCTTCCATTTTGAATTTACCGTTCTTCTTTGCCCAGTTTTCAAGGGCAAGATACATTGCGCGCGGTCCTAAATCACTGCCGCCGATTCCAATCTGAACTACTGTAGTAAACTTTTCTCCTGCGGCATTAACGATTTTTCCTGTGTGTACTTTGTCAGCAAAATCAGCGATTCTTTTCTGTTCATTTTTGTAGAATTCACGCTTGTCAGTATTGTCTGCTGTTACTTTGTCACCGAGCTGTCCTCTTGTCAGGTGATGAAGTACAAGGCGTTTTTCTCCCGTGTTGATTACTTCTCCGTTGTAAGTGGCCTTGAATTTGTCTAGAAGTTCTGCTTCTTCTGCAAGTTCTTTTAAAACAGTAAGGATTTTTTTATCCACCTGTTTTGCAGCATAGTTATAGTTAAGTCCGCCGCCCATTGAAACGCTATAGCTCTTTACTCTTTTTTCTGCGTCTTTTCCGCCAAGCTCTTTTTTAAGGCTTACGGCTCCTTTTAATGACTGAAGTTTTTTGTACGATTCTAATGAATCCAGGTTTTCCCAGGTAACTGCCATTATTTTTCCCCAATATACAATTATAATTGGTTGCTCTTTTTTTTTATAAAACCGGCTGCTGTATTTTTTTACAGTTTTGTCAGTTTTTTAAGGCAACCTTTTATATTTATTATAGCACACATAATTTCATTTAGGTTTAGAAATCTTTTAAGGAATGGTATAATTTAACAATGAGTCAGACAGAAAGAATTCTTTATATCGACAGAAGCCTCCGCACTGCAGGCTCTTTTACCGTTCAGGATATTGTTGATAAATTTGAAATCAGCATCCGCCAGGCAAAGCGTGACATTGAGTATATGCGTGAGAGGTTTGAAGCACCTGTTTTATGGAATGCAAAACTGCACGCCTATGTTTACGGTGAAAAATTCAAACGGCTTGAATTTGCTGACCAGCACCTTATTCTTGCTTATCTTTCAATGCAGTCAATGCTTAAAAATGCAAACTATTTTCCTGCAGTCAGTGATGAACTTTTATCTTCGTTTACAAGTCAGATTCCAAAAGATTATCTTGGTGTATGTGACAGGATTTTGTATCAGGTGAGTGCTGCAGAAAGTTTAAAGCCGGAATTCTTTGCATGCATCTGCGGGGCTTTAAGGGATAAAGTCTGTCTTCAGCTTGTATATGTAAATTCAAAAAATCAGAAATCAGAGCGCAGGGTAGAACCTTATTATTTAATCAATTACACAGGAAACTGGTACATGCTTTGCTGGGACTATAACCGTAATGAACTGCGCACATTTAATATCGCAAGAATTGAAAAGCTTTCTTCTGCTTCAGAAGCTTTCGAAGATCATGGCAGGGATTTTCAGTCTAAATTAAAGAGTTTTATTGAAAACGGCTTCGGTATTTTTATGGGTGAAAAAACACAGACTGTAAAAATAAAGTTTACAGGTGAAGCAGCAAGAATTGTTCATACGCAGAAATGGCATCCTAAACAGACGGTTGAAGTTTCAGATAAAGATGGGAAGGAGATTATCATAAGTTTTCCGGCAGCGGATCTTACCGAAGTGCTTTCAAAAGTTTTGAGTTTTGGTGAAAATGCAGTCCCTCTTGAACCTGCTGAATTACAGGAACTCTGGAAAGAAAAGATAAGAAAAATGAGGGAACTGTCAGAAAAGATTCTTTAATTATTACAGGGGACAGTTGTCGTGTTTTAAAGAAGCGCCTTTTTGAAGTGAAGAAGTATCTGACGGAGAAGTAACCATTTCATGAAAAGTGCGCCAGCCGAGTTCCGCACATTTTACGCGGGAAGGCATATGTGAAATGTCAGCAAGGGAAGCGGCTTCATCAAGTTCTTCTATCTGTTCCGGTGTTGAAGTTCCGTGAATCATTCCTGTAAAGATTTCATAGAGCTTAAGACCGTCTTCGATTGATTTTCCGATTAAAAGGTCGAGCATCATGTCTACGCTTGCCTGGCTGATTGCACAGCCTGAGCCTGTGTAAGAACCGTCAGTGATTATTCCGTCTTGAGTTTTTAAATACAGGACAATGTTGTCTCCGCAGCTCGGATTTACGCCTTTAAGTTCAAGAGTGGCTCCTTCCATCGGAACTTTGTGGGCAGGATTTATATTGTGGTCATTTAATATTTCGCGGTACAGTTCTTTTGTATCCATTGTCTTATTGTTCCTTTTTTTTAAGCCTTTTTAATCTTTCCAGCCTGAGAGTTTTCTCAAATCTTTTACTTTGCTGATTAAGTAATCAATGTCTTCTTCTGTATTGTAAAAATAAATTGAAGCGCGTGCAGTTGAGTTTACTCCAAGGTATGCTCCGAGAGGCTGTGCGCAGTGGTGTCCGGCGCGGACTGCAATATTTTCAGCGGCAAGCAGTGTTGCAATATCGTGAGGGTGAACTCCGTCTACAGTAAAAGTTACAATTCCAGGGCGTTTTGTTCCGTCGGTGTTACCGATGATGTTTACATGAGGAATCGTTTTAAGGCCTTCAATAAGGCGGCAGGTGAGTTCTGCATCATGGCGTGCAATGTTTTCAAGACCGATATTCTGTATGTATTTAACAGCTGCTTCAAAACCGGCCGCATCTCCTGCACTTACTGTTCCAGCTTCGAACTTATGCGGAACTTCAGCCCAGGTGGCGTCATTTTCGGTTACATATTCAATCATTTCACCGCCGCGTAAAAAAGGAGGCATGGCGTTAAGGAGTTCAAGTTTTCCGTAAAGGGCACCGATTCCCATCGGCCCGCAGAGTTTGTGGGCGCTCATTGCAAAAAAGTCTGCATCTATGTCCTGTACATCAACTTTCATGTGAGGTGCAGACTGGGCTCCGTCTACAACCATAACGGCACCGTTTTTATGTGCGAGCTCTGCTATCTTTTTAACAGGATTTATGGTTCCTAAGACATTTGAAACATGTGTGATTGAGACAAGTTTTGTTTTTGGATTGATTTTTGAATATTCACTTTCAGGAATTTCGCCGGTTGTTTTATCGATGTAAAGGTAAACAAGTTTTGCACCCTTTGTCTGTGCCACAAACTGCCATGGAAGAATGTTTGAGTGATGTTCCATTATTGAGATTACGATTTCATCCCCGGCGTTTATGTTAGCCATTCCCCAGGTGTTTGCAACAAGATTGAGGCTTTCTGTTGTATTTCGCGTAAAGATTATTTCATTTGAGTTTCTGGCATTTATAAAATCTGCAACACTCTTTCTTGCGTCTTCATATATTTTTGTAGCCCTTTCGCTTAAAGGATAAAGACCGCGCAGCGGGTTTGCGTTGTTGTTTTCGTAAAAGTTTTTTAAGGCCTCAAGTACGCAGTAAGGTCTCTGTGCTGTTGCTGCTGTATCTAAATATACAAGGCTGCGGTTTTCTTTATTGTCCGTGCTGAATAACGGAAAATCTTTTTTGTAATCATTCATCTTATTCAGCCTCTCCAATATATTCTTTTATTTTTTCAACAAGTTCCCTGTCAGGAATTTTCTGTGCCACAGCCATGACTTTAGAGCGCGTCATAATCTGTTTTGCTTTATTTGTATCAATTCCACGGGCATTAAAGTAAAACAGTTCTTCGGCGTTTAAGTGCCCGAGATTGCCGCCGTGACTTCCCGTAACGTCTTCTTCACCGCATAAAATCATAGGAATTGAGCGGTTTACGGCCGTCGGAGAGGCAAGAAGTGTTTCTTCCTGTTCGTCTCCTGTAGCGCCCGAGCAGCCTTCCTTAAAATCAATTGTACCGCGGTAAAGCTTTCTTGCATTATCAAGAAGCGTTCCCTTAATTGTCATTTTTGTATCAGTTTTTTTGCCTGTGTGAACGGTGCAGTAGTTGATGTCGTAATCCTGTTCATCTTTTGCAATCCAGGCTGTATCACTTTTAAATGATGCTTCAAAGCCTGCAAGATTTGAAGTTACATTGACAAAGGCTTTTTTTGAGCCCAGTTCAATCTGTGTAATTTCAATTTTAGCCCCGTCTTCTGCAAAAGACTGTGTGTCATCAAGGTGAATGTATTTCTGACCTAAAAGCTGCACTTTAATCAGGTGAATCCTGGAATATGCCTTTGCCCAGAGTTTTGTCTGTATTGCACAGAAGCCACTGTCAAAGGGAAGGGAAGTGTAGTCCATGATTACTGTCAGTTCTGCTTCCTGTTCTGCTATTACAGTCTGCTTTCCTGAATAAGACTGTCCGCCTTTTAAGTTGAAATCGATTACAACAGGCTGGCTGCATTTTTTCTTTGCAATAAGGGCAAATTTAATGGAATTGAGGGAATTAACGATTTGAGAGGCGTCTGTGCTTGATTCGTGTTCCATCTGCGGAAGAACTTTTTCAAGTTCGCTGATTTCAGCGCAGCCGTCTCCTTCATCCTTGTAAACAATGAGTGAACTGTCTGCTCCCCTTATGCGTGCACACGGCCTGATATTTTCATCAATTTCGGCTTCGAGTGTTCCTCTGTTGCTCTTGAGCCAGTTCCAGGTGAGGTAAGGAGTTTTATTTACGTTATGATACGACAGCTTTTTCATAATTACATGTTGCCTTTCATTTCAAGACGGATAAGATTATTCATTTCCACTGCATACTCCAGCGGAAGTTCCTTTGAAACCGGGTTTGCAAAACCGGAAACAATCATTGTCCTTGCTTCTTCTTCGCTTAAACCTCTGCTCATAAGATAAAAAATTGCATCGTTATTGATGCGTCCGATTTTAGCTTCGTGTCCCACATCACAGTCATCGGTGTGGATTTCCATTGCAGGAATTGTGTCCGAGCGGGAAATGCTGTCCAGCATAAGTCCGTCACAGCTTACGCTTGCCTTTGAACCTTTTGCGTCAGGTCCGATATAGACAGCACTTCTGTAAATGGATTTTCCGCCGCCTTTTGAAAGGGATTTTGCGGTGATGAGTGAAGTTGTATTTTCAGCAAGATGAACCATCTTTGCGCCTGTATCGAGTTCCTGGCCGTTTCCTGCAAAGGTAACCCCTGTAAACTCAGCGCGCGCTCCTTTTCCCACAAGGTCACTTTCAGGGTAAAGGTATGAAATATGGCTTCCGAATGAACCTGAAACCCATTCAATAAAGCCGCCTTCTTCTACACGCGCTCTTTTTGTATTCAGGTTGTACATGTTTTTTGACCAGTTTTCTACGGTGGAGTAGCGCAGGTGAGCGCCTTTTTTTACATAAAGTTCAACACAGCCTGCGTGAAGGTTTGCAACATTGTATTTTGGTGCCGAACAGCCTTCAATAAAGTGAACGTCAGCGCCTTCATCAACAATAATCAGGGTGTGTTCAAACTGACCGGCTCCCTTTGCATTTAAGCGGAAATAACTCTGAAGCGGAACCTCAACCTTTACGCCTTTAGGAATATAGACAAAACTTCCGCCAGACCATACTGCTCCGTGAAGGGCAGCAAATTTGTGGTCACCCGGCTTTACAAGCTGCATGAAGTATTCTTTAACCATGTTGGCATAAGGGCCTTTGAGAGAACTTTCAAAGTCAGTGTAGACAACGCCGAGTTTTGCAACATCATCCTGGAGTTTGTGGTATACAAGCTCAGAGTCATACTGGGCTCCCACCCCTGCCAGAGAAGTTCGTTCTGCTTCAGGAATACCCAGCTTTTCAAAGGTATCTTTTATATCCTGAGGAACATCTTCCCACTTTGTCTGCATCTGTGTATTCGGACGGACGTAGGTTGCAATTTCATCCATGTTGAGCCCCGAAATGTCAGGACCCCATTCAGGCTCTTTAAGTTCGTTGTAAATATCAAGACACTTGAGGCGGAATTCCCTCATCCATTCGGGATCGTCTTTATCTTCTGAGAGTTTTTCTACAATTTCTCTGGTAAGTCCCTGGCTGTTTCTGTAAAATCCTTCTTCGCTGTATTTAAAATCGTAAGGAGACTGTGAAACTTCCTGGAACTCTTCGCTTGTTTTACCCATATTTTCTTTTCCGGTCCGGCTGATCAGATGTACTGTTCAAAGCCTTTTTCGTTGATTTCTTTTATAAGGCCTGAATCAGAATCCTTTACGATTTTTCCCTTTACAAGGACATGAGTTTTATCAACTTTGAGGCTTTCAAGAATTTTTGTTGAGTGTGTAATGATTAACAGGGCGCCGTTTACAGATTTCTGATATTCTTCGATTCCTTTAGAAACAGTGCGTACGGCATCAATATCAAGCCCTGAGTCAGTTTCGTCGAGGATTGCAAGTTTAGGCTTTAACATTAAAAGCTGCAGGATTTCGCTCTTTTTGCGTTCACCGCCAGAAAAACCAACGTTCATGTCGCGTTTTGCATAGCTTTCGTCCATGTTCAAAAGAGCCATTTTTTCTTTAAGTTCTTTCTGGAAGGCAAAAAGCTTGACTCTCTGTCCTGTTACAGACTGGAGTGCGTTACGGAGGAAACTTTCAAGTGAGATTCCCGGTACTTCAAGCGGGGTCTGAAAGCTTAAAAAAATGCCTTTTGCGGCGCGCCTGTCCGGAGCACATTCAGTGATGTCTTCATTGTCGAGAAGAATTTTTCCGCCGGTTACAGTGTAGCGCGGGTTTCCCATAATCGTGTAGCCGAGGGTGGATTTTCCGGCTCCGTTAGGTCCCATCAAGACGTGTGTTTCGCCGGCGTTTATTTCAAGATTTACGGAGCTTAAAATCTGTTTATTTTCTATGTTTACGGATAAATCTTTAATCTGCAATAAGTTACTCATAGCGTTCAAAGTATACAGAAAAATGCGCTTTTAGGGAAGAAAGGGCGTCTCCCCGGCAGACGCATTTATATTGCAAACCCTTACTGACAATGCGTCTGCCGGGGCCGGGCTTTCCGCACTTGCGCTTTCGCTTCATTCGCCGCTTCGTGGCGAACGCTTCGCGGTGCTCCAGTCCCTGACGCAAAAAGACGGGGCGTGCGTAAAAATTCTTTTTTTTATATAATTGCCTTTATGAGTGAACAGAAAATCAAAACCTCTTTTTCAGGTGTAATAATACTTTTACTTACGGCTTTTATCTGGGGAACTTCTTTTTTAGCCCAGAGTGCAGGAAGTGCTTTTGTTGAGCCGTTCACTTTTATGGGACTCCGTACTTTAACAGGCTCACTGTTCTTAATTCCCGTAATATTAATAAAAGACAGAATTACACGACGTTCAATGACTGAAGAACAGCTTGCTGAGCGCAGAAAGGCTGACAGAAAACTTTTAGTTTCAGGAACTCTCATGGGAATTGCACTGTGTACGGCTTCGAATCTCCAGCAGTTTGCCTTTACTTATCCTGACCACTCAGCCGGAAAAATTGCTTTCATTACGGCAATGTATATGTTTATGGTTCCTCTTATCGGGCTTTTTTTCAGGAAAAAAGTTCCTCTTTTAACCTGGCTCTGTGTTGCAGTCGGTTTTACGGGGCTTTATTTTCTGTGTATTGACGGCCGTGGTTTAGGCTCTGTAACAGGCGGAGATATCCTTTCTTTGTGCTGTGCCGTCTGTTATGCAGTTCAGATTCTTATGATTGAACGCTTTGCTCCGGGTGCTGACGGAATAAAACTCAGCTGCGTGCAGTTTTTTGTTTCAGGGGCAATAAGTTTTATCCTTATGCTTATATTTGAAAATCCTCAGTGGACTAATATCAGACAGGCCGCTTTCCCGCTTTTATATTCTGGAATCGGAAGCTGCGGAATAGCCTATACCTTACAGATTTTAGGCCAGCAGCGGTGTGAAGCTACGATTGCATCACTTTTGATGTGCATGGAAAGCGTTTTTGCAGTTTTAACTGAAGCCGCTTTTGCTGCGTGGTTTGCGTTCGGCTCAAAGCTTCTTACTGCACGTGAGGTTTCAGGCTGTATCTTAATGTTTGCTGCCATCGTTATAAGCCAGCTCGCCCAGCTTAAGAAAAACGGGTAAAAAAGTTTGCTGCCTCACTTTTCCTGTAACTTTTACAGCGGGAACAGAAAATGACTTTTTTTTTATTTCAGGCTTAAAAAACTGTGCTAGAATGAAGTTATGAATATTTCCAGAAAATCAGGTATTTTACTTCATCCGACATCTCTTCCCTACGGGGCTGGAATCGGCTCCCTCGGAAAAGCGGCTTTTGACTTTGTTGATTATCTTTCTTCATCAAATACAAAACTCTGGCAGGTACTTCCATTAGGTCCTACGGGCTACGGCGATTCTCCTTACCAGTCTTTTTCAACTTTTGCCTTAAATCCTCTTCTTATTGATTTTGAAGATCTTTGTGACAGAAACTGGGCCTCAAAAGAAGACTGTGTTCCTCCTGAATACATTAAAACTTCAGGTAATGTTGATTTTGGAAGCCTTGTCTGGTGGAAGACTAATGCTTTAAAAGAAATCTGTCTTAAACTTCAAAAAAACTGCACGGAAGATTTTAAAGCACAGTTTGATTCTTTCTGTAAGGAAAATAAATTCTGGCTTGATGACTTTGCTTCGTTTATGAGCATAAAAACTCATTATGATGAAAAGGGAATGTGGAATAAGGCATGGCCTGAAGACCTTAAGCTCCATGAAAAAACTGCTCTTGTTAAGTGGAATAAAGAGCATAAAGATGAAATCTTAAATATTAAGACACAGCAGTTTTTTGTTTTTACACAGTGGGAAGCACTGCATCAGTACGCAAAGGCAAAAAAAGTAGAAATTATTGGTGATATTCCGATTTTTGTAAGCGCTGACAGTGCGGATGTATGGTCAAATCAGAAATACTTTCAGCTCGACAAAAAAGGAGTTCCAAAGGCAGTTGCCGGCGTTCCTCCTGATTATTTTTCTCCGACGGGCCAGCTCTGGGGAAATCCTCTTTATGACTGGAAAGCACTTGCAGAAGATAATTATTCATGGTGGATTTTAAGAATAAAGCAGACCTTAAAACTTGTTGATTATGTCAGAATAGATCATTTCCGCGGTTTTGATTCTTACTGGGCAGTAAAAAACGGAGAAAAGACTGCAGAAAAAGGGAAGTGGGTTAAAGGTCCCGGCATAGCACTTTTTAATCAGATAAAAAAAGAACTGGGAGACCTTCCCCTTATTGCAGAAGACCTGGGTGAAATTACAGATTCTGTCCGTGAACTCAAGAAAAAGACGGGACTTCCAGGAATGAAAATCCTTCAGTTTGGTTTTGACACGGCAGAATACTCAAAAGGTTCGCTTGTAAATGCTTTCCTGCCGCATACATACACGGATACGAACTGCCTTGTCTATACAGGAACTCATGACAACGACACGACTCAGGGGTCCCTTAATGCAATGAACGACGAATGCCTCTGCCTTACGGCTTCTTATCTTGAAGGAAGGCGGGTAGAAAAAGAAGAAGCCTGGCAGCTGCGCTCATCAGGAGTTTTGTGCAGAAAGCTCGTATCACTTTGTTTTTCAAGCATCGCTTCATTTGCAGTTGTTCCGCTTCAGGATTTATATAACTTTGGTTCGGATTGCCGTATGAACAGCCCTGGAACTGCCTGTTCAAACTGGGCGTGGCGTATGCGGGAAGACATGCTTTATGGAAGTGAAGCCCTGCAGAAACAGAACTGGCTTAAGGAAATGAACTGCCTTTATAACAGGTAGAATAATTTAAGTTTACGTTTTTTTAACCGGGTAAAAAAAAGGGAATGTCTTACTGGAGTGCAGTGACATTCCCTTTTTGTTTTTTTCTTTAGCTGTTACTAGCAGTTAATAACGCGGAGTATTTTTCCTGTAAAGAGGATGAGGATAAAGTCTAAAACCCAGACAATATTCCATCCGAAGAAAAGTCTTAAAAGACCTGCAATGATTTTTCCTTCAGAAAATCTTGCAAGAATGCCCATAACCGGACCAATGAAGAAAGCGAGAATTACGCTTATAATCCATGGAAGTCCGAAATAATCTTTACCTTTTTTTGCCATATTTAATAGCCCTCCAAATATTGATATAATAATTATCAAATCAAAAATAAAAGCCGTCAATCTTTTTTTATTTTTCTGCGGTTTTTAAGGTCTTTTAGATGAAAGAAAAATTACTTAATCTGTATCAGCTTTTCTGTGTAATGTTTAAAGTCGGTCTGTGTACTTTCGGCGGAGGAATTGCTATGCTGCCGATTCTTGAAGCTGAGCTTGTTGAAAAACGCGGCTGGGTCACTTCTGAAGAACTGTTAGACTGGTTTGCGATTGGTCAGTCAACCCCGGGAATTATTGCCGTGAATGTTGCAACTTTTACCGGCTGTAAGAGGGCAGGGGCATTGGGCGGCTGTGTTTCGACTTTTGGAATGGTTCTTCCTTCCCTTATTATAATTACAGTGATAGCCCTCTTTATAAATAATTTTGCTGATATTCCGTGGGTAGGACGCGCCTTAAAGGGAATTAACATTGCTGTTGCGGCAATCCTTACTGCGGCAGTGTACCGTTTTTCTAAAAAGTCTGTAAAAAATCTTTTTGGCTTAATTCTGCTTCTCGTTTCATTTTTCCTGATTTTTATTTTTAATGCCGGCACAGTCTGGATTATTGCAGGAAGCCTTATTACAGGTGTCGTTTTAGCACTTCTGCGCGGTGACTTAAAAGAAAAAAATGCAGCAGACAAAAAAAGTGAGGCCTTAAATCAGGGCACGGCTGGAGAAGCTGAAGGCAGTGAGGAGGGTAAAAATGACTGATTTTATAATTTCTCAGCTTCAGACTCATTCGCCGGCAGGTTTTATTTGTCTTGTTGCAGTGTTTTTTTATGTAGGCTTAATTACTATAGGCGGCGGACAGGTCGGAATTACTGTAATGCAGCAGGTGATTGTTGATAACTTTAAGCTTTTGAGTGAAGAAAAGTTTTTTAACATGGTTGCCATTTCTGAGTCTACTCCGGGGCCTATCGGAATCAATATGGCTACTTACATCGGAACTGAACTTTACGGGGTTTGGGGAGGCTTTTTTACAACTTTAGGGGAAGTTCTTCCGTCTTTGATAATTATTATAATAATTGCAAAATTTTTCGGGAAATTCTCTGAGAAAAAAGCTGTTCAGGCGGCTTTTTCAACCCTGAGGCCTTCTGTTTCGGGGGTAATTGCTGTTGCGGCCGTAAGGGTTTTTATTCTGGCTTTGATTACTGTTCTTCCTTCTTTTTGTTTAACTGATATTTCAACCTGGAAGACAGGAATAATAGTCAACTATGTGAATGTGCTTTTTTATGTTTTGTGCCTGGCAGTTCTTTTTAAGACTAAGCTTCATCCTGTCTTTATTGTCCTGGCCGGAGCAGTTTTTGGAATCTTTTTCTGCTGAAAAAAAAGGGGAATTTGATTTTTCATCATTTCAATAAGATAATTTAATAGTCAGCGTAATAAAAATACTCTGCACGCTTTTAGTTGCGATGCAGGCAAAAACGCTGTCCGCCGCATCCTGGCAGCGAAGTTTTTATGAAGGAGAAAACTATGAGTACACATATCAATGCGCCTGAAGGGGCTGTAGCAAAAAATATTCTTTTACCGGGGGATCCGCTCCGTGCAAAATTTATTGCAGAAAACTTTCTTGAAAATGCAAAACTTTATAATGAAGTGCGCGGAATGTTCGGTTATACAGGAACTTATAAAGGACTTCCTGTAAGCGTTCAGGGAACAGGAATGGGGCAGCCGTCCCTTTCAATCTATGTAACTGAACTTTTTAAGGATTACGGGGTTGAAAATGCAATTCGTGTCGGAACCTGCGGAGCTGTTCAGGAAGACCTTGAACTTAGGGATACGATTCTTGTTAATGCAGCCTGTTCTGATTCTTCACTTTTAAACCAGCGTTTCGGCAGCCTGCATTTTGCTCCGACGGCAGATTTTTCTCTTGTTCGTGCCGCTGATGAAATCGCCTCAAAAATGGGCATCCGCTACACTGTCGGTTCAGTATGTTCTTCTGACTTTTTCTACGACATAAATGATAACTGGAAAAAATGGAAGGATTACGGTGTTAAAGGAATTGAAATGGAAAGCGCAGAACTTTTTACGCTTGCAGCACAGTATAAACGCCGTGCAATGGCAATAATGACTGTAAGTGACCATATCTTAAAGGGCGGACAGACAAGTGCAGAAGAACGTCAGACAACCTTTACGAATATGATGAAAATTGCGCTGGATACCTTAGTCGAAATCAATAAATAAAAAAACACATTAGTATCCGGCGGCGGCAGGGGGGGAGTGTTCTGATTTTTAAGTCCGGATTCGGATTATTTCGCCGTGACCTTCAAGAGTGATTTTTTCTCCCGGGGTTACGGCAAATATTTCTTCCCGGCTGAGTTTTATGCTGCCGCTCTTTATTTCCCCTGCGGTAGAGGAAGCTTTTAAATCAGTGCTGCTTATAACAAAAAGCAGTTCACATTCTTTTCCTGAGGCAAGGTATGAATAGCCGCCGGAAATTGTTTTATGTGAAAGAGAAAAGTAAGGACATTTAAAGTTCTGAGGGAGAGGCTTTACAGTCTTAAAATTAAAAGGCTTTTCATCCGCACTTACATCTTCCAGAATATCCGGAAGATTTTTTACTGACAGAGCTCCTTTTTCAATATGAATTTCCCGGGGCCGGCCCCAGTCATAAAGACGGTAGGTTATATTGCAGCACTGCTGTACTTCTAAAAGCCTCAAGCCTCCGCCTATTGCGTGTACTGTTCCTGAAGGAATAAAAATAAAATCACCTTTTTTTACTTCAATAAAGTTTAAATACTGTTCAAGGGATTTTTCTTCGGCTGCTTTTTTTATCTGCTCCCTGGTAAGCTTTTCTTTTAGTCCTGCCACAAGTTTTGCGCCTGGTTTTGAGTCTAAGACATACCAGCATTCAGTTTTTCCGTGTTCGCTTTTGCCTTCAAGAGTTTCTGCTGTACTGTCATCAGGATGAACCTGCACTGACAGCGTATCATCTGCCTGAATAATTTTTACGAGAAGAGGGTAGTTTCCTGCGAGTTCTTTAAAATCTTTTTGAACTCCGTCTTTGTGGGTTGAGGCAATCCAGTCTTCATAGCCCCAGACTTTTTCTGAACGGAGGGGAGTAAGTTTTAACATTTTAGGCTTTACCTGTCCGTTATTTTTCCCAGAGTTTTGAAGGGTAGTAGCCGCTTTTTATCTTGTCAGCGATTGCATCTTTTACAACCTGCTTGTCTTCTGCGTATGTCATTCCAAACCAGCTTTCTTCAGAAGTGAAGACTTTGATTCTTCCTTTTTTATCTTTGATTATCTGGCTTGCTGCAACAGGAAGAAGTGCTTCTGCCTTTAATTCGCTGATGTTATTTTTTCTGAAGTTATCCCAGTATTTTTCAAATTCATCAAATGCGGCAGGAGTAAATCCGAAAAGATTCATGCTTACTGTTTCTTTTCCTGTAAGGGCTTTTTTTGTTCCGTCAAGTTCTGAAACGATTTCGTCTCCGCTGAAGTTTTCGCCTGTGTAGTAGATTTTTGTGTTTTCTGTGATTGATTCAAGCCATCCGTCCTTTGTCTGACAGATTCCGCGGCTTACAGAACCGTTGCGGCTCATTGTTTTTCCAAGTACGTAGCCGACCATTGCGTGGTCAGTGCAGTTATTATCAATTGAAGAAAGGTATTTGCCCAGGGTTTCAAAAGCTGAACGTCCGTAATAATCGTCCGCATTGATTACTGCAAAAGGGGTGTCGAGGGCTTTTTTTGCACATAAAACTGCGTGTAAAGTTCCCCATGGTTTAGTGCGTCCTGCTTTCTGTGATTTTTCATATTCATCAGAAGTTAAAAGCGAATCCGGAGTCTGAAAAACATATTCTGCGTCAAAATTTTTTGCAACGCGGTCAAAAAGTTTTTCACGGAAGTCTTTTTCAATATCTTTTCTGATAATATAAACAATTTTTCCAAAGCTGCATTTTTTAGCGTCGTAAGCAGCAAAATCTAAAAGACATTCACCGTTCTGTCCTACTGTATCAATCTGTTTAACTCCGCCGTAGCGGCTTCCCATTCCTGCTGCAAGAACAAGTAAAGCTGGTTTCATATTTTCTTTTCGTCCTGTTTAGTATGATTGCGCGGTCCTTTCCGCTTTTTTTATATGTGTAAGGCTTCAGCCTTAAATATTAGTCTAGCACTAAACAGAGAGTTTTTCAATTTTTCGCGGCAAATGGAACTTTCATAGTGCCTCGCTTTGTTTTTTATGCATTTTATTGTATGAAGTACTGATTTTTTATATAATAGAAAAAATACTTTTTAAAAAATTGAGGTTTTTATGCTTACATTAAAATTCGGTGGTACTTCAATGGGCTCTGCCCGCAGAATCTTGGATTCTGTAGAAATTATGACAGGGCGTGCAAAAGAAAGCCGCATTTCTGTTGTAGTTTCAGCTATTGCAGGAGTTTCCAATGCATTACAGGCTGCTATTGACGGCTGTGTAAAGGGAGTTGACCCTGCCACCTTTACAAAAGGCATAAGAAAAACCCATGAAGATATCTGTGCAGAACTTCACTCTGCAGTAAAAGGCTTCAACGCCGCTGAAGTTCTTGCAAAAATTGAACCGAACTTCGTTGAACTTGAAAAACTTCTGTCAGGACTTGTAACTTTCGGTGAGTGTCCTGAATCAATTCACTGCCGCATTATGGGAATGGGCGAGCTTTGCTGTGTGCCTATTGTAAATGCACTTCTTCTTGCAAGAAAACAGCGTGTCCTTACTTTAGACAGCCGTAAATATGTCTTTACAACAGGAAAGCAGTCAGAAGGTGATCCTGATTATGCACGTACTGCAGCCGCACTTGAACGCTACCGTGACGGAGCAGAAGGTGAACAGGCTCAGATTCTTTTATTCCCTGGTTTTGTCTGCGCATGGCTTGCACATTCTGATGATGAACCTAAGATGGGGCTTTTAGGACGCAACGGTTCTGACTTTTCTGCCGCTATAATCGGTTCAGCCCTTTCATCATCAAAAGTAGAATTCTGGACTGATGTTGACGGTATTTATACAGCAGATCCCCGGGTTGTAAGTGATGCAATTCTTGTTGATGATATGACTTATGAAGAAGCAATGGAACTTTCTTTCTTTGGTTCTAAAGTTCTTCATCCAAAAACACTTGCACCCCTTGCAGCAAAAGGTATTGAAGCGTGGAGCTTAAACTCTCACAATCCTGCTGCCCGCGGAACAAGAATCGGTAAAGGTCCGTATGAATCAGAAAAGAAGGTTGGACCTGTATGCGGTATTTCCTGCCTTAAAAATACAGCCCTTGTTTCTGTAAGCGGAAGCGGCATGAAAGGAAAGACAGGTATTGCAAGCCGGATTTTCGCCGCTGTAAGCCGTGCGGGAATCAGCATTCTTTTAATCACCCAGTCTTCTTCAGAATATACTGTTTCTTTCTGTGTAAGGCAGTCACAGAGCCTTGCAGTAAAAGACGCTCTTGAAGCAGAGTTCGGCTTTGAAATCCGTGAGGGCGTAATCAATCCTGTAAGCGTAATTGAAAACTGTGCAATCGTTTCAATTGTCGGTGACGGTATGAAAGCTAACCGCGGAGTTGCAGGAAAATTCTTTAATGCACTTTCAAGCCGCTCAATTAATATTCTTGCCATTGCTCAGGGCTCAAGTGAACGCTCAATATCTACTGTAATCGCAGGTGAATTCGGTGATATTGCCGTAAAGACAACACACCGCTTCTTCTTCAATACAACACAGCCTGTTGAAGTTTTTGCTTTTGGTGCAGGAACTATCGGCGGTGCTCTTCTTGACCAGATCCGCGACCAGCAGGAAAAACTCCGTGAACAGAACATCGACATTAAAGTCTGCTGTATTTCAACTCTTAACGGCATGATAATCGACGGTAACGGAATTGACCTGAGTGACTGGAGAAAAACTGTTGATGCTTCAGACAAAAAGACAAGCCTTGATGAAATTCTTGAATTCGTAAAGGAAACAAAACCTCTTAATCCGATTTTTGTAGACTGTACGGCAAGTTATGACCTCCCGGAACGCTATCTTGATATCCTCAATGCGGGAATGAATATTGCAACTCCGAACAAGAGGGCAAATTCAATGTCCATGGATTTCTACAAAAAACTCCGCGAAACAGCAAATAAAAATCATGTCCGCTTCCTCTATGAAACAAACGTAGGAGCAGGTCTTCCTATAATCGATACCCTGCAGAATCTGTTCAAGTCAGGCGACTCGCTTGCAGGCTTCAATGGAATTATGTCAGGTTCGCTTTCTTACATTTTTGGAAAACTCGACGAAGGCAAAAAATTCAGTGAAGCTGTAAAAGAAGCAAAAGAACTCCGTTTTACAGAACCTGATCCTCGTGATGACCTTAAGGGAACTGATGTTGCCCGCAAGGCTTTGATTATTGCCCGTGAAGCAGGACTTGAAATTGAACTTAACGACATAAAAATGAATTCAATCTTCCCTAAAGATTTTTCAATCGAAGGAACTGTTGATGAGTTTATGGCCCGTCTTCCTGAAGTTGATTCTTACTTTGAAAAGAAAATGGCTGAACTTAAAAAGCAGAATAAAGTTCTCCGCATGGGTGCTTCAATCCGTGACGGAAAAGTTTCTGTCGGAATGCTTGAAGTCGGCGTAACAGATCCTCTTTACGGTGTAAAGGGGGGTGAAAATGCCTTTGTATTCGAGACAGCCCGCTATACTCCAATTCCGCTTACAATCCGCGGTTATGGAGCCGGTGCAGGCGTTACTGCAGCCGGAGTTTTTGGTGATGTTTTACGCACTGTCAGCTTCAATCTTTCAAAATAGGGGAGTGTTCGGTTTTTAGTTTATGGTAATTGTACTTAAAAATGATGCCAGTGACGGCGAGAAAAAAAATATACGCGATCTTTTAAAAGCCCGTAATTTCAAGATAAACGAAGTTAAGGGTGAAGAATCTACAATTCTTGCAGCGGTAGGCCGTCTTGCAATGGATATCCGTGAAGTAGAAGTGCTTCCGGGAGTTGCAAAGGTAGTTCCTATTTCTAAGCCGTATAAACTTGCAAGCCGTGAGTTTAAGCCTGAGAGTACAATCGTAGAAATACCAAATAACCGCGGACAGATAATCCGCGTCGGAGGAAGCCGTCTTGTTTCCATAGGCGGACCGTGTGCCGTTGAAAGCCGTCAGCAGATGATGGATGCCGCCGCCGCTGTTGCTGCTTCCGGGGCTACAATGCTCAGAGGTGGTGCCTATAAGCCGCGCACTTCTCCCTATGCTTTTCAGGGACTTGGTGAAGAAGGGTTAAAATATTTAAAGGAAGCCGGAGATAAATATGGTCTTCCTGTTGTAACAGAAATTGTCGCTGCAGAATACATCCCTGTAATGGAAGCAAACGGAGTTGATGTATATCAGGTCGGCGCCCGGAATATGCAGAATTTTGAGCTTTTAAAAAGGCTGGGTAAACTTGGAAAACCTGTAATTTTAAAAAGAGGTCTCTGTGCAACTATCCAGGAATGGCTTATGTCAGCAGAGTATCTTCTTTCAAGCGGAACAGACAAGGTTATTCTGTGTGAACGTGGTATCCGCACTTACGAAACAGCAACAAGAAATACACTTGACCTTTCTTCAGTCCCTGTTTTAAGAAGCCTTACACATCTTCCTGTAATCGTAGATCCGAGCCATGCGCTTGGTGTCCGTGATAAAATTCCTCCTATGGCTCTGGCTGCCGTTGCTGCAGGTGCAGACGGAATTATTGTAGAAGTCCACTGTCAGCCTGAATCTGCACTTTCTGATGCAGCCCAGGCTTTATATCCGCAGCAGTTTGATAAAATCATGCGCGATATGGAAGCCTTAGCGCCTGTTATTGGAAAAGAAGTTGCCCATATCCGTGCCGCAGAAACCTTTGAGGAACACCCTGAATACAATAAAACAGGAAAGATTCAGTGCGCTTTCTCCGGCAAAAAAGGCGCTTATGCAGAGCAGGCAATAATAAATTATTTTGAAGATACAGCTGAACCTCTTGAGGTAAGTTCTTTTGATGAAATATTCCAGCAGGTGGTTGACGGCAAAGTAAAATACGGAATGATTCCGATTGAAAACTCAACTGCAGGTTCAATTTATAATAACTATGACAATCTTACCCGCTATGAAGATATTTCAATAGTAGGTGCGGTTACAATAAGAATCGAACACAGTCTTCTTGCCCCAAAAGGAGCCACACTCGAAAGTGTAAAACATGTTTATTCACATCCTCAGGGACTCGCCCAGTGTTCAAATTTCATAAAAAATCATGGTTATCTCCCTGTAGATACAGTTTCAACAGCAACCGGTGCAGAGCTTGTCAGTCAGAAAAAAGACATTACTTCAGCGGCAATCGCAAATGCCCGCAACGCTGAGATTTACGGACTTGAAGTATTAAAGCAGGGAATCGAAAATAATCCTAATAATTACACCCGCTTTGTAATCATTGCTGCAAATCACACTAAACAGAGCGTAAAGATTCTCGGCGAGAAAAAGCCTAACAGGGCAACACTTATGTTTGCCACAAAGAATGAAGCCGGCGCCCTTTACGATACTCTGGGAATTTTTAAAAAGGCAGAACTTAACATGAACCGTCTTGAGTCACGCCCGATTGCAGGAAAACCCTGGAAATACTGGTTTTACAGCGATGTAGTTATTCCTGAAAAGGTAAAAAATCCGGTAGAATATATAAAGAATTTTACTGAGGAATTAAAAAAGACTGCAGAAGACATCAGGCTTCTTGGTGTCTATGCGGAGTAAAAGTCATGGAAGCGCTCCGCCTTGTGCGGTAAAAAAATGATTTTTACAGAGGAGATAAATTAAAATTATGGAAAAGTATGTACTTTCAGTTCTCGTAGAAAATAAATCAGGTGTTTTGAGCCGTGTTTCAGGGCTTTTTTCCCGCCGCGGCTTTAATATTGATTCCCTCACAGTATGTGAAACTCACAATCCCGGCCAGTCACGCATGACAATCGTTGTTACCGGAGATGAATACATCCTGGAGCAGATTGAAAAGCAGCTTTCAAAGCTTGTGGAAGTTATTTCAATCCGTCACTGTAAAAAAGAACTTACCTGTGAAAGGGAAATGGCTTTAATCAAGGTAAAGGCTGAAGGAACCCAGCGTGCAGTTATTATTGAAACCTGTGAAATTTTCCGTGCCCACATTGTAGACGTTTCATTCAATTCTGTAATCGTAGAAGCAACCGGAAGCGAAGACAAAATCGCAAGCCTTATCCGTCTTCTTGAGCCTTACGGAATTCTTGAACTGGTTAAAACAGGTCTTACGGCAATGGGCCGGGGTGAAGAGGTTATGAAATAATGACCTTTTTTAAAAGGATTTTGATTTCAGTTTTTGTTTCAGCCCTTTTTATTTCCTGTTCTTCAAAAGCTCCTTTTTGTGTAACAGTCTCAGGAATTTCTGATTCTTCAGAGTCAAATATCCGTCAGAATAAATCAGGAAACTTAACCTGTTACACTTTTTCTGAAAGCTTAAAAGAGCAGATAGAAAATTATTATGCCTTAAATAATAATGCTGCCATTCTTGTCCAGCTTGAAGTAAAAAAAGCCGCAAAAGAAAATCCTTATTCACAGCAGTTTGGGTTTCTTTATGGGGAGGATTTTAACTTTTCTGATTCGCTTAAATCACCTCTTTCAGCAAGGCCCCTTGTCAGCATGAATCTTGCAGATTTTTCAAAACAGAAATTTGCCCTGCTGTTTTCATTTTCTAAGGATCAGCCCTGTCCTTCCGGTTTTTTTATCAGGACAAAGGCTTCGTTTAAAATATTAACCTGTGAAGTTACACCTGCCGCTACGGGATTTGATTTTTCAAAAGAAATTCCTCTTTATGCTTTTTCTCCTGCGGGAGGTGCTTTAGTAAAAGACAGTAAAAAAGTTGATTTTTCAGGACTTTCCCTCTGTTTCCCTTCTCACAATACTGCAGATTCTGTTCTTCCGTCGCTTTGTGCCGGTTTTGCAGGAGAGGCTTGTGATGTAAGAATATCGTTCGGGGGAGAGAGATTTATTTTCCGTAACGACAGTTCTTCTTCAAGAACTATACCGCTCGGTGCTTTTAAGAATCCTTATTCTGAATTTGAAATTACAGAAAATCAGGAAGCAGTTGTTTCTGTTTTGGTAACGGCTTCTTCCCAGACTCTTCTTGAAAATTCTGCATTCTATAAAAAATCTCCTGTCCGCCCGTTAAAAACTGACCCCGGCCTTATAATGAGCTGGCCGCAGGAAAACTGGCGTGGAAATGATTATGAACTTTTTGTCTGGGACAGGTTTGAAAACGTTCTCTTTTTTGATACCCTCGATTATAAAGTTCAGGATGATTTTTTCCGCCGGCTGGCATATTTCGTTGAAAAAAAAGGCTTTAAGGGAAGGCTTTTAACAGATTCTGAGCTTGAAGGTAAACACGGTTACAATGGACATGATTATCGTGCCCGTGATCTTGCCCGTTTCTTTGAAAAAGCACGTGTCATGAATTTCCCCCTCAACCAGAAAGAGAAACTCCTTCAGGAAATCCTTGAAGTGAACGAAATTATTATCCGTGATGAAAACGGCAGTTTTACTGAAGGAAGCGGGGCGGTAATTTCAATCAGCCGTGAATCTCCTGCTTATTTAAGGACAACCTTTGTTGCGCACGAAGGCTGGCACGGAATATTTTTTATTGATGAAGAATTCCGCAATACCGCGGCCAGTATTTTTTATACGCTTGAAGCATCAGATTATAAAACCCTGAACTTTTTAATCCGTTATTTTCAGGTTACGCCTTCATTAAATTATGACACTTCAGATGACTATCTTTTAAAAAATGAATTTATGGCATACATGCTGCAGCGCCCTGTTTCTGAGTGTGAACAGTATTATGTAAATATGGCTTCCCGTGAGCATGCACAGGCTTTAATAAAAGAAGAGGCTGATTACATAATTGCATCCAGAGCAGGCGGATTTACAGGTGCTGCCCAGATGTTTGAGGATTATGTCAGGGACAGATGGAATCTTGCAGCCGGAAGGGTCTGGCTTATAAGCCGTCTTTAGATATCAAGATTAAAGGATCTTTCTGCCGCTACAGTAGTAAGAGGACCGTAGCCCGGCATTATTGTTGTATCTTCTGACTGTGTAAGAATTTTCTGTTCAATGCCTTTTTTTAAAATCATCTTTGAATAGTTTGAGTTTGTTTCTCCGATTGTTCCGGCGCCGATTACACCGCCCGTAAAAAGAACGCTTCCGACTTTAAATACCATCGAGTCAGGTGTATGGCCCGGAACAGGAAAATATTCTACTTCAAGTCCTGCAAGCGTTAATTTTCCTTCCCCGTGGATTACATTAGTCTGGATTCCTAAAACCTTGGATTCAGCCGCGTATACCGGACATTCATAGATTTTCAGGAAGGTTTTTAAGCCCCTTAAATGGTCTTCATGGTTATGAGTTACAAGAATTGCAGCAGGCGTGTAATGATTGTCTTCAAGCTGGTTTATCATTTCTTTAGTGATTTTGCCTGGATCTACGAGGACTGCTTCATTTGTTTCTTCGTTTACAATGATGTAAGAATTGGAAAAGAAGTCAACGTTCATATGAAAGTAAATTTTCATTATTTTGCCTCCAGTGAAGATGACTGGTCCATATCATCAAGGCCTGTAATCAGAGCGCTTCCTTTCTGATCAAAAAGTGCCTCATTAGTATTGGAAAGTTTAAAAGAAACATTGTTTGTCTGTGCTTCAAAAAAGACAGTCTTTTTTATGTTGCAGTTTCTGATTGAAGTATCTACAAGATGAGAGCGTATGAATCGGCTTGAGTAAAGATCTGAATCATCAAAAGAAGACTGATAGGAAGAAAGTCCGTTGAAGTTATCCTGAATTAAATCAGAGCCTGTAAAAAGGACGTGTATCAGTTTTGTACCCGCAAAGGAAGTGAACTGAATATTGCTTTCGATTAAGTTACAGTCAGTAAAAACCGCAAAATCAAATTTGCACATTCTGAAGCGGAGACGTTTGCAGAAAAGTTCAGAGAAAAAACAGTGGGAAAAATCACAGCCGTAAAACTTATGGTCTTCAATGCTGAACTTAGGAAAGGTGATTCCTGAGCAGTTTATTCCAACGACTTTTTCATGCTCAGAAAGATATTTAAAAAGTTTTGCTTTTGTTCCTTCCGGGTCAGTAGTGTGTTTATAGCAGAAGCCAGAGTTTTCGATAAGGTTACCGTTTTCATCAACAGTAGAAATTGAACTTCTTTTGCAGCCTGGGTAAGTACACGTGTTGCTTATATACATATTTTTATTGTATGGGATTGAATGATTTTTATCAAATATTTAAACTGTTCTGCATGAGCAATAAACACCCTGATTTTACAAATTCTGCTGATTTTGCTTTTCTTGATTCAGGAACGGGCGGAATTCCTTACATGCTGGCGTTAAAACAGAAATTAAAAAATGCCCGCTGTGTATATCTGGGGGATACTGCTAATTTTCCATACGGACAGAAATCCGTTGAACAGATTACTCAATGCGCTTCCCGTTCTGTTGAGCTCATTATAAAAAAATGGAATCCCCGGACTTTGATTATTGCCTGCAATACAATTTCTGTTACAGCGCTTGAAAGTCTGCGTAAACTTTTCCCTTCGCTTCCGATTGTAGGAACCGTCCCGGCAGTTAAACTTGCTGCAAAGGTTTCAAAGAATAAACGGATAGGTTTTTTAGCAACAAATGCTTCTGTTAATTCTCCCTACAGTAAAAAACTGATTGAAGATTTTGCTTCAGACTGTGTTTTTTTTAACCGCGGTGATCCTGAACTCATTGATTTTGTTGAAAATAATTTTTTTACGGCCACTAAAGAACAGATTGAACAGGCTGTCCGTCCTGCAGTTGATTATTTTAAATCAAACGGCTGTGACACAATCATTTTAGGCTGCACACATTTTACTCATATTGCAGAAGAAATTCAGAAGGTTGCAGGCAGCGGCGTTAAAGTCATTGACAGCAGGGAAGGGGTTTCAAACCAGGCAATAAGGGTTGAAAACAATTCCAGATCTTTTATAAAGGACGGCGGTTTATCTTCTTTTGAGGATATGGCCTTTTACTGCACAAAAGCAGGCGAAAAAGAACAGAAAGAATACAAAAAACTCTGTCAGAGCCTTAATATTCCCTGGGGCGGAGTACTATCAGAAGCAGAGTGATTGCTTAAATTTCTTTGTGCATAATTATTTGTTTTTTATAAAATTTGTATTTGATTAGAATCGTTTTTAAATCTAAAATTTTAAGAAATGCAGGACAGCTTTTTTGACACACACAGTTATTACAAAGATCCTCTTTCTACATTATATGAACGTCAGGCGCTTGTTGATTTTGCGCAGCACCTTATCAGCAAAAATGTTCCTTTTTCCCTTGCATTGATTGATATTGATAATTTCAAAAACATAAACGATTTGTACGGTCATACAGTCGGTGATAAAATCATCACTCTTATTTCAGAAAGGCTTCTTGAAGCTTATAAAGATAAGGGTATTGTAGGCAGATTTGGCGGCGATGAGTTTATTGTGATTGTCCCGGAAAAAGTTGATTATGATGAAATCTGGAATTTGAACCGCTATGTTTTTGGATTTATAGACGACATTCAGACGGAACTCCTTCCAGGCCGTTACATCACCTGTACAATGGGACTTTCCCGTTTTAATCAGGACGGGCTTACCTATGATGAACTGATTGAAAAAGCAGACAAGGCTCTTTACCGTGGAAAAATGAAGGGCAGAAGCTGTTTCATCATTTATTTAAAAGAAAAACATGCGCACATTAAGGTTTATACCCAGGATGAAAGCCTTGAAACTCCGATGGAGCAGCATAATAAAATTTTTACGCTTCTTGAACAGGAAGAAAACCTTGCTGCCGGAATAAAAAATCTTTTCCAATATCTTTCTGATAATTTCATGTTTGATCATCTGGCTCTTCAGGATGAGTCTCAGATGCTTTATTCTCATGTCTATACGCTTTCCCGTACCAGAAAGTTTGCATTTATCGATAATTCGCTCATCAAGGATAAAATCGATCCTAAGACTTCGCTTTTTTATCAGAATGATATCCGCCAGCTGAACGGCTTAAAAGACCGCATTCTGATTGATGAATGCATGAATCAGGGAATTCTTTCAACCTTTTTTGCAGAGGTTTCTTACAAAGATATAGTTTTCGGTTATCTGCGCTGTGATTCAAGTTCGACCATCCGTATCTGGCAGAATTCACATATGAACCTTCTTGTAACAGCCGTCCGCGCAATCGGTATGTTTCTATATTTTAAAGGTCTTCGCCTCGATTCCCTTTCATTTTAAATCACAACCACCCGTCAAACGGGTGGTTTGCTCTTAGCCTATAAGGCTAA
>DGGY01000032.1 GCA_002392405.1 Treponema sp. UBA3862
TCAAGTTCTTCTGCTTCTTCAACAGATTCTGCTTCAGAAACTTCTTCTATCTCTTCAACATCATCGAGTTCTTCAACAGCCTCTGCGTCTGCGGCTTCTTCAATTTCTTCAACCGGCGCTGATGAAGCTGCTTTTTCAGCCTTCTCAACGATGCCCTTTTCTGAACCGCCTGTCACGACTGACGCTGCAGCAATTTTTATTTTTCCGCTTCCAAGAATTTCTTCAAGAATGCTTCGTAATTCAGCGCTGTCCACCGAGGCCTTCGGGAGAGCCTGCATGCCTGATGAAACACCAAGACCGGTTAAAATCTCGCTCCAGTTGCGCTCTAAAAGTTTATCAACTTCTTTACTGTGCTTTCTTCCCCTGCGGCCAAGACTTTTTCGAATTTCATCTGAGAGTTCCTGTCTGCGGCTCAAAAGATATTCGCCCGGAGACTTTAAGTTTTCATCATTTCTGTTTACATATTCAGTGATAAATGCCAGCTGAAATCTTCTGATTCTGTCAGTAATTACCACCATATCATCATGTCTTAAATTAAAGATGAGGAATACAACTAAGAATATTGTTATAAAAAGTAATGTCAAAAGAAGAACTCTGATTCCCGTTGTAATTTCAAAAAGATTTGAATCATAAACAAGAGCCAGATATACAGGAGTTTCTTCACCTGGATTTATATTTTTGATAAATACAACAAATTCATGTTCAGTCTTTAATGCTTCTTCTTTTTCTGAATATGCACTGTCTTTAGAATATTCTTCAGAATTATCCTGCTGAATATCATCTGACTGTCCGCTTACTTTGTCTAAAATCCTGTAAGTTCCGCTCAAGGAAATAGTTTCTTCTACTGTTTCAAAGGTATTGAGTTTTACAACTTCCCTGGCTTTCTGAATTACGGTTTCTTTTAAAACTTCAATTCCGCTTTTTGAAAGTTCAAGATTTCTGTACGGAAGACCAAACACATAACCGCCGGTCCCATTTACACTGTCAAAAACAAACTCTGAAGATTCTTTTTCAGTTAAAGTGATTAAATTCTTAGAATGAAGATATCTTGTAAAATCCTCTGTATCACAGTAAAAAACAGCAGTTCCAGTCTGAGCAATCTTCCCTGAATTATCTTTTCCAGAAAACGGCAGAGAATATACTATGCGCTTACGGTTACTGTCCAGATAAACCCTGTATTTTTTTTCCTGAGGGCAGTTTAATTTTTCATATGAAATTTCATCCGACTGCTTAACTATGTTCTGATAATCTTCATAAATTATTTTTTTATTATCCTGCTTTTTTCTGTCATATTCAAAAGTACTGTAATGAAGCTTTCGTCCGTTCGAATCAATAATACGGATTCCGGTCAAATATGGAGAAGAAGAAAAAAGTCTAGCAAGAGAAGCAGAGCGTTCCTTTACTTCAGCATCTGTACTTTCTGTTTTAGAAAATGACAGAACAGCCTCATCACAGACGAATGAAGTAAAGCGGTCAATGAGAATCTGATTATACTGTTTTTCCTGCTCTGAAAGCCCGTTGATTTTCTGTTCTATCGGCCGTCTTACCGCAGGCTGGTAAAACTTAGCTTCAATAAAACCGAATCTTCCTGACAGTACCAGT
The DNA here is from genome assembly GCA_002392405.1 of Treponema sp. UBA3862. Lineage (GTDB taxonomy): Bacteria > Spirochaetota > Spirochaetia > Treponematales > Treponemataceae > Treponema_D. The sequence goes on from DGGY01000032.1 coordinate 1,603, forward strand.
ACGGAAAATACTCCGAAGGCAAGTACAGAAATTAAAAGACTTACAGAAAACTTCTGACTGGAAGTCAATTTTTCTCCCGTATATAAATAATTACGTAATATTCAAAGGAAAGTTTTCAAAAACTTCCTTATTAGATTTTCGGCAAAATACAGTTCATAATTCACTGTTTTTATAAAATAATTTATACTACAAAAAAAGCAGATACAAAAGTTCAATTATGATAGAAGTACAGGAAGAAGAAAACACAAAAGTCAAAGCACTCTTAATCGGTTTACCTCAGGTTTCACTTGCAGAACTTGAAGGGCTCTGCTCTACTCTTGGAATTGAAGTATTAAGAAGCGTTAACCTTACAAGAATCGAACCTTCTCCTGCCTATGGAATGGGAAGCGGAAAAGCTCAGGAAATTTCTGCTCTGGCACATGAACTCAACGCAGATGCCGTTATTTTTGACTATATCCTTGAACCAAGAAAACAGCGCAACTGGGAACGGCTCACAAAACTTGCAGTATTTGACAGGCAGGAAGTAATTTTAAGAATCTTTTCACAGCGCGCACAGACAAAAGAAGCAGTTCTTCAGGTTCAGCTTGCCCGCCTTGAATACTCTCTTCCACGCCTTGCACACATGTACGGCGATATGGCACGACAGCGCGGCGGAAACTACGGCTCAAAAGGCAGCGGCGAAACCCAGCTGGAACTTGACCAGAGACAGGTAAGGGAAAAAATTGCACGGTTAAAAAAAGAACTTGCGCAGGTTGTTTCAGAACGAACTACGCAGCGTAAAAAACGCGATAAAAGGCCCTGTCCAGGCTGCGCAATCGTCGGCTACACAAATGCAGGAAAATCAACTCTCTTAAATGCACTCACGGGAGCAGATGTTTTTACAGAAGACAAACTCTTTGCAACCTTAGACCCTACAACGCGCCGTTTAAACTTAAAGGAAGGCGGTTCCCTCTTACTTACAGATACAGTTGGTTTTATTTCAAATCTTCCGCATTCTCTTGTAAACGCATTTAAATCAACGCTCGAAGAAGCCAAAAATGCAGATTTACAGTTACTTGTTCTGGATTCCTCTGATCCTGAGGTCTTTGAACAGTACAAAACAGTAAAAAAAGTTCTTGAAGAAATAAAAGCAGACAAATCAAAAAGAATCATAGTCCTCAATAAAACTGACCTCCTGGAAAAAGACAGCGTGAATGCGCTACAGCTGGAAAATGAATTTCCGGACGCAATAAAAATAAGCGCAAAAAACCATCAGGGCTTTGATGAACTTACAGGTGCAGTCTGTGACAGTCTTTTAGGACCTGTCAGAAAAATATCACTTCCCTTTGATAAACAGAGCCTTATTTCAGACATAAGAAAAAACGGTATACTGATAGATGAACTCTGGTCAAAAGACAGCATCCGCATAAAAGCAAGAATCGGAAGCGAAAATGAAGACGGAACAAAACCTCGTCTTCTTGCCCTGCTTTCTCCCTATCTGATAAACTAAAAAAAATGAATGCAAACAAAATCCTGTATATAACAGCCGCCTCTATTTTTGTCCTTCTCGCGTCCCTTACAATTATTTTTTTTGCAGCAGGAAAAGCTGTACCAGGCAAAGATCTTGTTACAGACTCACAGTCTGCACTTTCAAATCAGTCAGATTTTACCAGCACATGGCAGCCGCCAAAAAAAACTTATACAAAACTCGGACAGCTCCGTACATCCTCAAAGCCGGACTCAAAAGGAAAATACAGTGTAATAATAATTACACCCTATTTAGAATACACGGCAGATGATAAAGATTTTTATGAAGAACTTGATAAAAAACAGTCACAGATAAAAAAGATAATTGTAAACTACATAAGTTCAAAAACAACAGAAGAATTAAATAAAAAAGGCGAAACAAAAATCACAGCCGAACTTCTGTCACAAATCAACGCAGTCTTAGTCCTGCAGAAAATCCAGCAAATCTACTTCAGCGACTTCCAGTATCTGTAACTGCGCGAAAGCACAGCGCAAGGAAGCGCACCCAGTCTCCAATTATAGACAGCAGTGAAGCTGCAGTCGAGTTTGAAAAAATATGGATGTTTTTTCAAACTCATTAATTCCACAAATTCTGCGGATTAACCTGTTTTCCGTTTTTAAACACTGTAAAATGAAGGTGAGGTCCAGTACTCATACCTGTTGAACCAACTTTGCCGATTACGCTGTCAAAACTAACAACTTTACCCGGTTTTGTAGTAATCGCACTCATATGACCGTAAAGAGTCTTATATCCGCCGTGGTGTGAAACAATAACATAGTTACCGTAAACATTGTTATAACCTGTTGAAGTTACAACACCAGGCATTGCAGCAAAAATATTTGTTCCAGGAGAACAGGCCATATCTACTCCGCTGTGATAAGAGCGGGCACCTGTAAAAGGAGAAGAACGCCAGCCAAATCTTGAAGAAAGATACCAGCGTGCATGAATCGGTTTTTTGAAAAGATCTCCGTTAATTTCCTGTCTTGTAACACGGTCAAGTTTTGCCTCAGGAAGAAAGAGCATGCTTCCTGCTTTTAAAGATGCATCACTATCAAGACGGTTTACTGCACAGAGCTTTGCATTATCAATTTCATATTTTTTTGAAATGCTCTCAGTAGTTTCAGAATCACTTTTAACGGTATATAGAATTCCTGGAATTGAAGGAATCTTTAAGTATGTTCCAATCTGTAAAAGTCTTGAAGAGCGGATATTATTTACTGAAATAATAGTATCTTCTGTAATACCGAAGTTTTCCGCAATAATTCCGATCATATCACCACGGCGTACACGGTATGACTGATAACTGATTCCGCTGACATATTCATCAGTATTAACGGCTTCAACTTCAACCTGACTGTCAGTTACTGCAGGATAACCCGGAGTTTCAAAACCACCCTGACCGTTTCCCACTTCCTCTTTAGAAGTAAAGATAAGACCGAATGCAAGCACTACAGAACAGGCAGCAAGAGCCACTGCAGTACATTCAATAGTTTTTATATCTGTCAGTTTTTTTACAGCACGCTTAGAATAGTATTTTAAGTCATCCATAAAACGTGAAAAACAATAATCTTCAAAAAACATACTTTTTACCGTTTAATTTTTTTTATTAATTCCAATTAAATAAGTTTCAAAACTCTCAGCCCTGCACGCTATAGGTTTAAAACCCTTTGCAGATTCAAAAGTTTCCCGCATCGACTTTAACAGAGACTGCTGGTCACCATTCTGAAAAACCTTTACGGCAAAATTTCCGCCTTTACGAAGCATCGTCTGGGCATAATAAATTGCCATCTGAACAAGGCCCTGAGAACGGGCTGTATCAACAACTCTGTTTCCAGTTGTCTTAGGGGCAGCATCACAGACAACAAGGTCAAAAGGACCTTCTGCTTTTATTGCTTCACGGATTGAATTATCAGTAAGATCTCCCTGAATAAAAACAAGGTTATCTCCCTTTACATCTTTTGCAAGAGGATTCAGATCGCACGAAACAACTTTACCGGTGCCGTCCATTGATCTCAACAAAAAAGTCGTCCAGCTGCCAGGGGCAGAGCCTAAATCAAGAACTGTATAGTCTTTTTTAAGCATATGAAACTTTTCGTCAATTTCCTTAAGCTTATAAACTGAACGTGCAGGATAGCCTTCGGAAAATGCTTTTTGAGACCAGTAGTCTGGCTTTTCGTAACTGTTAGCGCCCATACTTATTTAATCGGTAAAATTTAATCAGATTTTTAATATTTTGTATATAAAGTTTGAATTGAAAATAATCACAAAGAGTAACAGGCAAAACTTTCTGATCCCCCTTCAGAAATTGCAAATTCTTAATGTCCCCTTTATAATTAAATCAATTATGAATAAAGAATTTATAAATATCTTAGAGGAAATTGAAGATAATCTCAACACCGCACTTCCGTCAAAATCAACTCCGGAATGGAAAGAACTGACTTTCGGCACAATTGATTCCTGCATTAATGATTCTCATATAAGCGTCCTTACTGACCCCTGCGCCCATTTAATTTCATCAGGCGGAAAAAGATGGCGTCCCCTCCTTTTAGTTCTTACGGCAAGACTTGTGCAGGAAGCAAAAAATATACCTGTAAATCTTTCAAAAGCTTTCGCCTTAACACCTCTTGTAGAATTTGCACATACAGCAAGCCTTATTCATGACGATATTGAAGACGGAGCCGACACCAGACGGGGAAAGCCCTGCTCACACATCACCTACGGCATGGATGTCGCAATCAACGCAGGAAGCTGGCTTTATTTTGAAGGCGCTTCCGTAATAAAAAAGCTGGACGTTTCAGACGGTGAAAAACTCCGCCTCTACGATTTATTTTTGACAGAACTCCGTCTTTTACACCTTGGTCAGGCCATGGATATAAAATGGCACAGAAACCCGGGCCTCATTCCTTCGGTCGAAGAATACACTGCAATGGTCAGAAACAAGACAGGAACCCTCGCCCGTCTTGCAGTTAAAACAGGAATTCTTGCCGGCGAAGGCTCAGAAGAAGAAATTGAAAAAGCAGGAAAACTCGCCCAGGATATAGGAGTTGCTTTTCAGATTATTGACGACGTAACAAACCTTACTACAGGCAATCCAGGCAAAAAACGCGGAGATGACATTGTAGAAGGGAAAAAATCGCTTCCTGTTCTCCTGCATTTAAATAAAAAGCCTTCAGACTTAACTGTGCTTAAAGAACTTTTTGCACGCGCTAAAACTGAAGGAATCGAAAGTCCTGCCGTAGAAGAGGCAATTACTCTCCTTACAAAAAGCGGCGCGGTAGAAGAAGCACGGACTGAAGGTATAACACTCGCACGGACTAAAGCACAGGAACTTTCCCTTTTATTCAGCAAAGATACTCCTGCTTCTGCCCTTATCAATGAATTGTTTTTGACAATGCTTTCAAAAAACGCATAATAACGGAGGTAAGAAAAATGCCGGCACTTAAAGAAAATGCATCACAGCTTAATTCACAGGCAATAGAACTTGCTTCCAAAGGTGACTTTAAAGAGGCAATTGCCTGCTTTAAAAAAGCCCTTATAATGGAACGGGAAAACTATCTTCTCTGGTTCAATCTTGGAGTCACTTACAGAGATTCAGGTGACCTTGTAATGGCAAAAGAAGCCATGGAAAAAGCCCTGTCAATTGAAGACGAAGATGAAGAAGTAATAGAAACACTTGCCCTTATTGACTACAACCTTGGTCTTGTTCAGGAAGCCCTTAAACGCTGCGCAGAAGGACTTTCCGCTAACAGTTCAAATGCACATCTGTGGAACACTCTGGGAGTGATTTACTTTAACTGCGAAGAATACTCTCTCGCTCAGGAAGCATTCGAAAAAGCAGTTACCATTAATCCTTACTACTACGATGCACTTTTTAATCTCCGCGACACATACATGGAAACAGGAAACCAGGCAGGTTATCTTATGTGCATCAATCAGATGAAAAACATCAAAGACAACGGACAGATAAATGCGTAGTCTGGCTCTGGTAACCTCTGTAAAAAGTGACAGCCGCGAAGTCTCCCTTCAGTCTGTTTTTTCTTCAGCATGCATAAACTGTCCGAAGATTGAAGCCTGCGAAAAAACAGGTCAGTTTTTTACCGCACTCAACAAAAAAAATCTTTCACTAAAAAAAGGCGATATAGTAAAAATCGATATGTCTTCTCCGGTAAAAGTCCTCTTTGGAATATCAGCACTTTTTATTCCTGTGATCGCCGCTCTTTTTATGTGGTATTTTTCGCCTCTGCTTTTAAAAATAATAAAGCTGCCTGAAACAGAAAACTTAAGGTTTTTCCTCTGTCTGGCAGCTCTTCTTTTTATGGAAGGCATAATGTTTATTTTAAGCCGGGCAGATATTTTTCCTGCCACTCCCGAAATCAAACAGAAACTCTAAAAAGTAAATGTCATTACCGTTTATTAATATTCGTTAGAGCGGGCTAAAGCGCTTATCTCTGAAGCCATTTTATCTAGGCTTACCTGCTTCTGAACTGCACCGAGTTCCCAGGCTACACGCGGCATTCCGTAAACAATTGATGAACGTTCATCCTGTCCGAGTGTCCAGGCACCCTGCTTTCTCATTTCTGCAAGTTCAACAGCCCCGTCTTTACCCATACCGGTCATTATTACACCCAGAGCATGATTTCCATAGAGCTTTGCAACTGACTCAAACATAACATCTGCTGAAGGTCTGTGTCCGTTTCTCTGAGGATCATGAATCGTACGGATTACATTTTTACCCAGTGCAGTCTTCTCAACAATGATATGGTAATCTCCCGGAGCAATATATACGTGTCCGTTTAAAAGTTCATCGCCGTCTTCAGCTTCCTTTACGGAAAGAGGACAGATCCGGTCAAGGCTGGCAGCAAATTCACGGGTAAATCCCGCAGGCATATGCTGAACAACGATTACAGGCTGTTTTAACTGAGGATCGATATCCCTGAAAACTTCACGCAGAGCATTAGGTCCGCCTGTAGAAATACCGATGGCAATCAGAGAAATCTTACCCGGCTCACGAAGCGGTGTAATTACAGATGGCTTTTTATTTACAGGAGTTTCAAATTCAAAAGGTTTAACAGGTGGCTTCGGCGGAATTACAGCAGTCTTTGCCTTATCACCAAGAGCTGCCTGCAGTTTTCGTTCTACAGCGCGTTCTGAATTTAATTTTGTATAAAAATCTGCACCATAAACTTCTTTTCCGTTCATGCGTGCCTGAGCACCGCCGTAAGAGGCGATCATCTCAATTAATTTATCTGCAACAGAATTAATATCAACTGATACGGAACCGTTAGGCTTAGTAATAAAATCACTCGCACCAAGTTCCAGCGCTTCCATTGTAACGGCTGCGCCCTTTTCTGCAATTGAAGAAAGAATGATTACAGGAATATCTGGCCCGTGCTCACGGCGGTACCTTAAGTATTCAATACCTGTCATTACAGGCATTTCAATATCAAGAATAATTACATCCGGCTTACATACTGAAAGTTTATTAATAAGAAACTGACCGTTCATGGCTTTATCAATAACTTTCATTCCAGGTGTACTATCAATTACCCTGGAAATTACATTACGCATTAAAGCCGAGTCATCACAAACTAAAACCGAGATATCATCCATATGCAGTACCCCTCAAGTGATCCCGATTAAATATTCTTCTGGTAAAGGCAGGCCCAGTCTGTCTTCAAAAATTCAAATTTTGTATCCATTCCAAAAAGAGATTCAGAATGGCCGATAAAAAGATAAGACTTATTTCCCATTGCATCCCAGAAACGGTCAATACATGCCTTCTGAGCAGCTTCATCAAAATAAATCAGAACGTTGCGGCAGAATACAATATCAAGATTGCGCATACCTGAATCGTTGCGGAGATTATGGTAGTCGAACTTAATGGTCTGAATCAAATCTGAATTAATCTGGTAGCCTTTTTCATTCTTTGTAAAATACTTTGAAAGGAAATTAGGCGGAACTCCCTGTACTCTCGAATCAGCATAGAAGCCCTGCTGGCCGACCATAAGAGATTTAAGTGAGATATCTGAAGCCGTTATCTGAAAAGTATATGGAGCAGGAAGAATCTCTTTTAAAATCATTGCAATTGTATAAGGTTCTTCACCAGTTGAACACCCTGCACTCCAAATCTTAATCTTAGTGTCTCCAGATTTCTTTTTCTCTTCGATTACATGCGGAATTACATAATTAATCAAAGCATCAAAATGAGGTTGATTTCTGAAGAATCTGGTAAGGTTTGTAGTAACAGAATCCAGCATGGTCTTCATTTCGCCTTCATCAGACATAATGAGATCATAGTATTCTTTAATTGTTCCGAGTCCTTTTTCCCTGAGTTTTTCTTTTAATCTGGAATCAAGGATTGAGCGGTTAGTTGCAGAGAACGTAATACCACTCTTGTCATAAATAACCTTGCGGAACATTTCAAATTCTGCATCTGTAAGTAAATCCGTCATAAATAAAATTATAATCCCGAAATCTTCAAAAGTAAATTAAAACAAACAATTTAACAGAATGTTAATAATTCAGACGAAGCGGGATTATACTGCCCGCAAAAAAGCGGATTTTCTCTGTGCGTTGACAAAAATAACCCTTTATTAGAAAATTATTGTAATGTTTTCTATTAAAGATGCCGCAAAAAACACAGTTTTCACTTTTATCACACTGTTAATCTGTCAGGGCTGTTCCCTCAATTATGGAACGGAACAGAACTCAGAAGCAAAAGTTGCGGAATTCACATTTACAAATGCATCTTTTATCCGCTACGAAGAAAACAAAATGTCAATTAACCTCAAGGCAGAAAAACTCGAGCAGTACAAAACAGACGGCTCTTCCTATGCAAAAAATGCAGAATTCAAAACCTATGACAAAGACGGAGTTTTAGATACGGACGGTTTCTGCAGTCTTCTGGCGGCAGATACAAAAAACGAAACCTACTCCCTCTTTGACGGAATATCAGTTCACATCTACAGCAAGGAAATGCTCATAAGGGCAAACACCTTGCACTACAACGGAAAAACAGAACAGCTTACCTCAGGAATCGATGAAGATGTAACCATTGAAAGAAAGGACACCTCTGTAACAGGAACAGGTTTTGCCGCAAGCGGAGTAAACAGACAGTTTTCATTTTCAAAAAACATAACAGGAACAGTAAAAGAAAAACAGGACAGTGAATCCGAAGCCGAAGAGAGAGACGAATACCACAGAGAAACTGCAGAATGAAAAAATTATTAATAACTGCCGCACTTATTTTTTTCTCTTTTTCTGTAATCTGTGCTGAAGAAATAAAATTCAGTGCAGATTCAATGACAGGAACAGCCGGAAGCAAAACAGATACCACAGTTCTTTCAGGCGAGGCTTCAGTTCAGACAGATTCCATGGAAATAAAGGCGGACTCAATTGAGCTTTCAGGAGAAGATTTCCGCTACATAACGGCAGAAGGAAATGTTTCAGGCTCATTAACAGAAAGCCAGATGGATTTTACCTGCGGTAAACTAACTTATGACCGCAAGACAGAAATCGCACGCCTTGAAGATTCAGTACATCTTGTTGATAAGGCAAATGACGTAACTGCAAATGCTCAGTTCATCGAATACAACCAGAAAAAAGAAACTGCAGTAATGCAGATAGAAATTACGCTGAAGCAGAAAGATAATACCTGTACTTCCGCATTTGCAATTTACAAAAAAAGCGAACAGCTGCTTGAAATGAGCGGAAATCCAAAAATCATTCAGGGTGAAGATTCTTTCCGTGCACAGGAAATCACCTTAAACCTCGACAGCCAGGAAATAACGCTTGACGGACGCGTACGAGGAACGGTAACAGATTCTAAAAAAGAAAAGAAAGAAGAAACCTTGTCTCCAGAGGAAACTCAAACCCAAGAAACAACCGGAAATCCGGAAAACCCGGGCACTCCACCTGACGAAGAACCACAAAATAATATGAACGGCGGACAGTAATATATGGATGAATTAAACGAAACAGCAGAAAATAAAGAGACTGAAGCAAAAGAAGCTGCCACAGCACAGCCACTTCCTCCTGAAAAAAATGTCCACACCCTTAAGGTAAACTCACTTTACAAATCTTTCGGAAAAAAGAAAGTTGTACAGGGGGTTGAGTTTTCAATGCAGACGGGCGAAGTTTTAGGGCTTTTAGGTCCAAACGGTGCCGGAAAAACAACTTCATTCTATATGATTGTAGGTTTCTACAAACCAACAGCCGGAGAAATCTTTCTGGATGATGAAAGGATTACAGACCTGCCGATGTACAAACGTGCACGTCTTGGTATTTCATACCTTCCCCAGGAGCCTTCTGTTTTCAGAAAACTCACAGTAGAAGAAAACATCTGGTCAATTCTTGAAACCAGAGTTGATTTAAGCCACGAAGAAAAAAGACAAAGGCTCGAAGAACTGATTGAAGAATTTTCAATCGGAAGAATCAGAAAACAGCCTGCCTTCACCCTTTCAGGCGGAGAAAGGCGCCGTACAGAAATTGCCCGCTCACTTGCAATTGAGCCTAAGTTTCTTCTCCTCGACGAACCCTTCGCAGGAATTGACCCGATTGCAGTAGCAGATATCAAATCAATGATTAAACTCCTGGCAAAACGCGGAATCGGAATACTGATTACAGACCACAACGTCCGGGACACTCTGGAAATTACAGACCGCGCAATAATTATCTCCACCGGCCAGATTCTAATTCAGGGAAACCAGCAGGACATTATAGACAGTCCGGTAGCCAGGGAAATATACCTGGGAGAAAACTTCCATATGTAATTGGAATAAAAAATCCATCCGTGGATTTTTTATTCCTGCAGCAATTTTCTCCGAAAATTCCTGCTTCAGTCTTCAGCGCATCCGTGCGCTGCTTTTATTAAGCATTACAAAATTACTTCACTCTTAAAATCCATCCGTGGATTTTTTATTCCTGCAGCAATTTTCTCCGAAAATTCTTGCTTCAGTCTTCAGCGCATCCTGCGCTGCTTTTATTAAGCATTACAAAATTACTTCACTCTTAAAATCCATCCGTGGATTTTTTATTCCTGCAGCAATTTTCTTCGAAAATTCCTGCTTCAGTCTTCAGCGCGTCCATGCGCTGCTTTTATTGATAAAAAAAGCGCCCTTTCGGACGCTTTTTTACACTAGACTTATTTTTTTTGACGCAAGGGCACGGCCCCAGTATCCAGTCAAATGACAGCAGCAAAGCTGCTGTCGATAAAGAAAAAACATGGATGTTTTTTGTTGGCCTCACGGATGCGGCCCCTGTATCCAATTTAATGACAGCAACACAGTTGCTGTCGTTAAACAAAAAACAAGGATGTTTTTTGTTTAACGTGCATATTCCACAATACGGGTTTCGCGGATCATTGTTAATTTTATGCGGCCAGGATAACGCAGGTCAGTTTCAATCTGCTTTGCGATTTTCTGGGCAAGATCCTTAACTTCTCCATCCGGGATTTTTTCGTTATTAACAAGAATACGGAGTTCACGGCCTGCCTGAATGGCATATGCTTTTTCAACACCGGTAAACTTTTCTGCAATTTCTTCAAGGTTTTCAAGACGCTTGATGTAATTATCTGCAGTTTCCTTACGTGCACCCGGACGGGCAGCAGAAATTGCATCTGCAATCTGAACAATTACTGCTTCAAGTGTCTGCGGTTCACAGTCTGCATGGTGAGCAGCAATCGCATTAATTACGCGCTGTTCTTCACCCATTTTGCGTGCCATTTCAGCACCGACTTCTGCGTGGTTCTTGTCACTGTCGTTTTCAGCGCCTTTACCGATATCGTGAAGAAGTGCGGCACGTTTTGCAAGTTCACGGTTAGCACCAACTTCACCTGCAATAAGGGCTGCAATCTGAGCAACTTCTTTTGAATGTGTAAGGACATTCTGTCCGTAACTTGTACGGAAATAAAGTCTTCCTAAAGCGCGTACACCGTCCTGACTGATATTATGAATTCCAAGGTCAAAAAGAACTTTTTCACCTTCTTCATAAATCTTCTGCTGGATTTCCCTTGTTACCTTCTGAACGATTTCTTCAATGCGTGCAGGGTGAATGCGTCCGTCTGTAACGAGACGTTCAAGAGACTGCTTTGCAATTTCCTTGCGTACAGGATCAAAACAGCTGATTACAACTGCTTCCGGAGTATCATCAATAATGATATCTACACCGGTAAGGGTTTCCAGGGCACGGATATTGCGGCCTTCACGACCGATAATACGTCCCTTCATCTCATCACTTGGCAGTGAAACTGTTGCCACAGTAATGTCACTTGTTACTTCTGTTGCCAGACGCTGGATGGTTTCTACAAGAATTTCCTGGGCTTTTTTATCAGCAGAAAGCTGGGCTTCCTGTTCGATCTTGTTCAAAAGCGCCTGAGCGTCATGGCGGGCATCATTTTCAAGATTTTTAATGATTAAATCTTTTGCTTCCTGAGCCGACAGACCTGAAATACGTTCCAGTTCGCGGCGGTAAGTTTCTTCCTGAACAGAAATCTGCTCTTCACGCTTAAGCATTGCACTTTCGCGTTCAATGAATTCCTGCTCTTTTTTGTCCATTTCGCTGTTGCGGCGGTCAACCTGCTCTTCTTTTTTAGCAACGCGGGATTCATAAACCTGAATTTCCTTGCGGCGTTCACGGTTTTCCCTTTCCTGCTGCTGTCGTTCCCGAAGGAGTTGATCTTTTGTTTCAAGCAAATATTCTTTTTTCTGGGCTTCTGCTTCTTTTAATGCGTCCTGTTTTACACGTTCAGCTTTCTGCTCTGCCGAAGATAATTGAAATTTGGCATATAACCAACGAATAATCCATCCAAGAACTATACCAGCAACGGGAAGTACTACGAATAAAATAATATTCACGGTATTCTCCTTTGCATCTATTATGGAGTTGGATTTTTACTTACAGGGGAAAATACAACCGACTCTCACCCACGAAAAAACCGTCCCCAAAATATCACTATATATTATAGGATAAGAATAATTCGATGTCAAACAGAATGTTATAATTAGAGAAAAAAAGTTATTTCAGTTAAAACTCGATTGAATCAAGGTATCTCTGCTGGAAGTCAGGAACAGCGGCAAGATTTATCTGAACGGAATGCTTTGCAATATCAATTGCCTTCTGACGCAGTGCCTTTGAAAAGAGCATTGCGGCAGCTCCCGCAAGGGCGGCATTTCCCAGATGAACACAGCGGTTTTCAAGTTCTTTAGGAATAAGGCCTATGGTGCAGGCATCGCTTACATCAACATGGGAGCCGAAACCTCCTGCCAGACAGAAAACAGGCAGATTTGAAGAACGTTCAAGCATGTACTTAAGCCCCGTAAAAACAGCGGACTTTGCAAGCTGCATGTTACGGATATCCTGCTGGGAAAGATAAACTGCAGGAGTAAGCTGAATGCAGACTGAACCGTCTCCAAGCTTTGAAACTGACTTCTGGATTACACCTGCCTTATCGATATAGCGGTTTCTGAAAAGAGTTGCCCCGGCACTTATAAGTCCTGAACCGCAGACACCTTTAGCCGCACCCTCACCTATTACATGAACGTCAAGATTTCCGTTATAAATCACCCTGTCGATTGCCCCGTCCGTACTGCTCATACCGCAGCTTATGTTTGCCGCCTCAAAGGCAGGGCCGGCTGCTGCCGAAGTACACAAGATTCTGGCCGGCTTATCTTCTGATGACGGAATATAAAGTGCAATCTCTGTATTTGTCCCGATATCAGCAAGCAGCAGCGGAGCTTTTACAGGAGCTTCCCATGAAGAATTATGTTCACTTACAGGAGAAGGAAAACCTGCAGAAAGCATTGCACAGACAGTATCAGCCCCTATAAATGCACCTACACAGGGAGGAAAATAAACCGGAACTGAAGGATTAAGTATGCTCGAAGAAAATACCTGCAGCATCTGAGGTGTGGGCGAATCAAGTTTTGCGCATTTTTCATTTACAGTGCCGTGCCTTACATTATCCCAGGTTGTAGTAAAACCAAAACGGGAAGCAGGCGTAAAAGGAGCAGCCGCCAGACCGTCCACAGGAAAAGCACAGATAAAACTGAGCATTGTAGTGTTTCCCGTGATTACAACTCTTGTAACATCAAGCTGGATTCCCCTGCCCGCTTTCTGAGAAGCCTGAGTCAGCGCCAGAGAAAACATTCTTTCAAGCTGTGAAATAACTGCATAATGCAGGGCTGACGGGCCTGATTCAACTACCTGGGAAGAACCTGTTAAAGGAGGACGGGTTGCAAAAGAAATACGACGGATAACATCATAGCCGTAACGCATCTGAGAGTTTTTTTCTGCTACGGTTGCAAGGCATTTCCGCTGAGAAAGAGACCATACACTGACTGCAATAGTTGTCGTTCCGACATCGACTGCAATACCTGCTTCAGAGAATGTGTTTTTAACGGGATCAAGGTCTTCCGGGAGTTCCGGCATTACACCTTCTGTCTCAATCTGCATTTATAAATCCTGTGTATTTTTAATTCTCTCTCATTTAAATTATATCATAGAATATGACGAAAATAAAAAATCTTCAAATATAAATAAAGGATTTTCTCAAAGAACTCCATAATTTCTAAAAAATCCGGAGCGTTTTTTTGTTTTCAAAACTACTTTTTCAAGATGCCCTTATTTATTTCTTATTCTGACTTTAACTTCAAGAATATCATCACTGGATCCGCCGCGGGGCATATGACGCCAGGCAGCTGCAATTACAGGAGAAAGCCCCTTTTCCTTATTATAAAAAAAGTCATAGGAAAGAGCGAAAGCAAAACCGTTTCCCCAGCCCGTACTTGAAACATCACTTTCTTCATGGGGCAGATCTAAAAAATTCGTACGCCGGCCAAAGCAGTACTGAACGCCGGCACAAAGTCCTCCGAATCCGGGATAAACATCAAATCCGGCAAATCCGCAGTAATCCCACAGATAAACATGATTACTGCCCTTCCATCTGCCGTCAAAAACAGAATCCGCACCAAAGGCAAGATAAACAGTCTGAGCCAGACCGAATTTCCATGCAGCCTCTCCGCATAAAATCATCTGGCTGTCCTGATCAAAATCAGACAGGACATCCTTTAAATCATCATCACCATAAAAAACATAGCCTGAACCAAGACCGGCTTCAAATACAACTTCAGAGAAGGAAAAACTTAAAGCTGCCATAAAAAACAGCATGCACATTATCTTTTTCATAAATCTATTATCGGCATTATAGCATACTGCACTTATAAAAAAAACTGCGTTCCCTTTTCCCCCAGGCCTTAAGATATCAGGTCCTTCCGGCTGACTCATTGACTTTTTACATCCATTTTCTATAATCAAGTCTGTACCGGGGTGCTGGACTTTACTGACAGCTGAGATTAAACCCGCAGAACTTCGTATGAAGTTCCAACCTGATCCGGATAATGCCGGCGGAGGAAGATATGAAAAAACACATCTTTACACTCTCATCAATTTCACTTTTTACAATCTCATTATTTACAGTTCTTTCAGGCTGCTCAAAAAAAGCGGCAGTTTCAGAAGAACGCCTTAAAGAAGTTGTAGTCTACACTTACGACAGCTTCTGCAGCGACTGGGGTCCGGGAAACGCCCTTGCCCAAAAGTTCACTGAAAAAACTGGCCTTAAATTAACGCTTGTTGACTGCGGTGACGGCGTTCAGATTTTAAGCCGCGCTGTTTTAGAAAAGAAAAACGTTCAGGCAGATGTTATTTTAGGTCTCGACAACAATCTTGCTCAGAAAGCAGAAGACTCAGATATTCTTGAACCGTACAAGCCGGCAGGAATTGAAGCAATTCCGGAACAGCTTACAGCTTCCCTCGGAAAATCAAACCTCCTTACTCCTTTTGACTTTGCTCCTTTCGCAATGATTTTTGATACAGCCTCAGGAATTCAGCCGCCGCACAAATTAAATGACCTTGCAAAACCTGAATATGCTAAAAAAATCATTCTGATGAATCCACGCACATCTACTCCGGGCTTAGGTTTTGCAGCCTGGACCTACTCTGTTTTCGGAGATGATTACAAAGGCTTCTGGAAGGCACTCAAACCTAATATCCTCACAATGGCTCCAAGCTGGAGTGCAGGCTACGGACTTTTCACAAACGGAGAAGCTCCGCTCGTATGCAGCTACACAACCAGCGCAGCCTATCACTATGAATACGATAAAACAGACCGTTACCAGGCACTCATCTTCACTGACGGCCATGTAATGCAGGTAGAAGGTGCCGGACTTGCAAAAAATGCACCTAACAAAGAAGGCGGAAAACTCTTCCTTGACTTTTTAATCTCAGAAGAAGCGCAGAACGAACTTCCGCTTACCCAGTGGATGATTCCTGCAAACAAGAATGTTCAGCCTCCAAAATCCTTCCTTGACGGAACTCCTGTCCCGGTAAAAATTCTCGACTACGACGTCAAAAAAGTTAATGACATAATAGAAGATATAATGAGCATTTTAAGCGAATAAAAAAGGCGGACTTTTCATTATGAGTTCCGCTCTCTTAGAAAGCAGATTCTTCAGGATAATTGTTTTTACTGTTGTCCAGGCTCTGCTTTCGACGCTCATTGCACTTCTGGCAGGACTTCCTGCAGCCTTTTTTACCGCCCGCAGGAAGTTTTTTTTCAGAGACTTTTTACTTTCCCTCTCCTCAATTCCCTTCTGCATTCCTTCCCTGCTGGTTGCACTGGGCTATGTTTCATTTTTCGGAAATGCCGGAGCATTAAACCGCCTGATTATGCATATTACAGGGGCCGCTGAACCGCCTGTAACCTTTTTATATTCACTCGCAGGAATCGTAATCTGCCAGGGCTTTTACAATTTTCCGCTTATAATGAGCACCGTAAGCGGAAGCTGGGAAAGACTTTCTTCAACAGAAGCTGACGCCGCACGTCTTCTTGGAGCCTCTTCAATAAAAGTTTTCAGGACAATAACCTTCTGGCAGCTTCTTCCCTCAATGGTAAGCGCCTGCATTCCGGTTTTTCTTTACTGCTTTTTCAGTTTTATGATAGTACTTTTATTCGGCTCAGTCGGAACAACAACCCTCGAAGTTGAAATCTGGCAGCTGGCAAAAGTAAACCTTGATTTTTCAGGCGCCTTAAAACTAGGAGCGGCAGAAACAGCACTGGCACTCTTTTTTGTCTTCAACTATACGGCAATAGAACAGAAGGCCTCTTCTTTAAGGGGCATCTCATTTAAAAGCGCTCAGAAACTCCGCTGCCGCATAAATAAAAAAGAAAAACTTCCGGCTGCCTTGTTTTTTTCAGCTGTTTTTATCTTTTTTCTCTGCCCGCTTTTTTCGATTATCGTAAAAGGTTTTTCATCAAGGCAGTCCCTTTCTTCTTTTACCTTCTCAAACTTTCTTCATCTTTTCTCAAATACAGGCTTTTTAAAGGCAGTCCACTGGACTTTAATCACAGCCTTTTTTACAGGCATTTTGTGTACAGTAACAGCATTTTTTTACGCCCTTCTTCTGCGTTTTTTCGATCCTAAGGAGAAGCACTTTGTTTTCCGTGTAATACCGATTATTCCGCTTGCCCTTTCTTCTGTAGTTGTCGGGGTAATAATTACAATGACAGTCAGACGGGGAACTTTTGTTACCCTTATTATTGCACAGACTTTTTTATACTGGCCGGTTGCTTTCAGACAGATTTATTCCGACCTTCAGAAAATTCCTCAAAGTACAATTGAAGCAGCACGCATTTTAAGCCGGACACCTCTGGATTTAATTTCTAAAATTTATTTTCCTGTCTTAAAAAAAGCACTTTTAAGGTCTGCCGGCTTTTGTTTTGCCATTAGCGCAGGAGACTCAACACTTCCGCTGGTTCTTGCCATACCGCACTTTGACACGCTTTCCCTCTACACTTACCGTCTGGCAGGGACATATAAATTCAACGAAGCCTGTGCATCGGGAGTTGTTTTAGGCCTTTTATGCGGGCTTATTTACTGGGGAGCAAAAAAATTAAAAGCAAAATAATTTTACTTGACCCGCTTTCCAGACTTCGCTGTGCGCTCATCCGCTTTTAAGCGGACTAAAGGTCTTCCAATCGGGGCTAAGACAAACAGTATAAAAAAAATCACCTGTCACGCTGACAGTTTACGGAGGATTCATGCCTTACTTTTACATAAAAGAATTAAAAAAATCCTGGGAAGATTTTAACGTTGAACTTTCTCTTGAATGTGAAAAATCAACCATGACAACAATCTTAGGACCCTCAGGCTCAGGAAAATCTACAGTTCTCCGCCTTATTGCCGGCCTTGAAAAAACTGATAACGGCCAGATATTTTTAGACGGTAAAGACATAACAAAGACAGCAGTTCAATCCCGCGGAATCGGAATGGTATTCCAGACACCGGGGCTTTTTGCACACATGTCAGTAGAAGACAATGTAGCCTACGGACTTACCTGCCGCGGAATAAAAAAATCAGAAGCAAGAAAACAGGCAAATGAGTTTTTAAAAAAATTCAACCTCGAAGGCTTCGGTAAAAGGGAAACAGAAACACTTTCAGGCGGCGAAGCACAGCGCGTAAGCCTTGCCCGCACCCTTATAGTACAGCCTCAGCTTGTTTTATTTGACGAGCCTCTTTCAGCACTGGACTCACCTTTAAGAAAAAAACTCGCCGCAGAAATCCGCACGCTGCAGAAGACTATCGGCTTTACAGGAATTATGGTAACCCACGACTTAGAAGAAGCAAAAGCCGTAAGCGACAGAATAGTCTTAATTAAAAAAGGAAGAATAGTCTGGCAGGGAAATGCAGCAGATTTTAATGAAGGACTGATGGAATAAAAGTCATTTTCCCGCCAGCGCTGGGAGCCCCCTGCCGACCGCAGGGAAGCCTGTGGCTGAGCGAGGACGGTGAGCGTCAGCGTCCGAAGGCGCGAAGCAGGGCGGACATAGCGGCGCCGCAGGCGGGCGGACAAATAAAACAAAAGACAGGTCATAAATCCAGTAACATTTTTCTTTATTTTTTGTTATAATTTATAGAAAGAAAAGTTTTTTCTTTCTGCGCCGCCATCAGAAAAAAGGCGGAAATTACAGCACAAAATTATAATCAGTTCAAAAAGAGGATACAAATGATTGAAGTTTCAAACCTGTCAAAGCATTTTGGAACCTTCAAAGCTGTAGATAACATCAGCTTTTCAATCCCGACAGGACAGATTGTCGGGCTTTTAGGTCCTAACGGTGCCGGAAAATCAACTACAATGAGAATGGTAACCGGCTACATAAAACCGACTTCAGGACAGATAAAAATTGACGGCACCGATATCGAAGAAAACGCCGTTGAATGCAAACGCAAAATCGGTTACATGCCTGAAAGCGCTCCGCTCTACGGCGAAATGATTGTTGAAGACTACTTAAAATACGTTGCCGAAATGCAGGGACAGAACCCGGAAGAAAAAGTTCCCCTTTTGTGCAGTGAATGCGGCTTAAAAGAAGTTATGCATAAAAATATCTCCGACCTTAGCCGCGGTTACCGTCAGAGAGTTGGTCTTGCACATGCTTTAATGAATGATCCAGAGATTCTTATTCTTGATGAACCTACTTCAGGTCTTGACCCAAACCAGATTGGAGACGTACGCGCCTTAATCAAGGAAATCGGAAAAACAAGAACAGTAATCATTTCTACACATATCTTAGGCGAAGTTGAAATGCTCTGCGACCGCGTAATCATCATTTCAGGCGGTCGTCTTGTTGCTGACTCACCTACAGCAGAACTCCGCGAACGCTACGGCACAAGCGCAACTGTCTATGTTCAGGCAGGCGGCTGCACTGTAAAAGAAATCTCTGATGTTTTAGGCAGAGTTGATTTTGCCGGCGCCGTAACTGAAGAAGGCGGAGAAAACATTTCCGCTGAAGAAAAAACAGCAGGCGTACTCGTTCAGGTTAAGGACAACAAAGAAATCCGCCCTGCAATCGCAGAAGCTGTTACAAAGGCAGGATTCAGGCTGTACGAACTTTCAATCCGCCGCAATTCACTGGAAGACATCTTCCATACACTTACAGAAGAGTAAGCTGATTCATAAAGGAGTGTAAAAAACTTATGAATGACAAAATTAAATCAAAAAATCCGGCTTTAATAATAATGAGCCGCGAAATAAAATCATATTTTTCAAGCCCGATTGCTTACATTGTAACCGGACTCTTTGTTGCCGCCTGCGCGTTTTTATTTGTAAACACTTTCTTTCTTGCAAACCGCGCTGAACTCCGCGGCTTTTTCAGCCAGCTGCCGGTTCTCTATTCTTTCTTTATTCCGGCACTTACAATGAGGATGTTCGCAGAAGAAAAACGTTCTACATCCCTCGAAACGCTTCTTACCCTTCCGGTAACTGTACGTGACATTGTACTTGGAAAATACCTTGCAGCATTTATTTCAGGGGCTATTCTTTTAGTTCCTTCCCTCTTCTATGCACTTACCTGCGCTGTTTTCGGTATTCCTGATGCAGGCCCTATGATCGGGGGGTATCTCGGCTCACTTTTCCTTACAGCAACTTTCTGTGCCATCGGACTCTATGCCTCAAGCATCACTAAAAATCAGATTATTGCTTTTTTTACAGGCTTTGCAATCTGTATCATGCTGACACTTTTCAATTACCTTGCACTTTTTATGCCTTCATTTCTTGTACGCCCGGTAACTTATCTTTCTGCCATCAACCACTTTCAGTCTATAAGCCGCGGAATTATTGATACAAGGGACATAGTTTATTTCGTTTCACTTTCAGCCCTGTTTATTGTAATGACAGTCCGCTCAGTAAAAGGAGGTCAGGAATAATGAAAAAGTTAATTGAATACATCAAAAGCTCAAAAAGTGATTTTCTGCTCTTTATAATTGCACTTATTCTTGCAAACCTTGTTTTCTCAAAATCTTTTTTCAGGATTGATTTAACATCATCAAAATCCTATTCACTTTCAAAATCAAGCAAAGAGGTTGTAAAAACTCTTGAACAGCCTCTTTCAATTAAAGTTTTCTTTACAAAAAATCTTCCTGCACCCTACAACAATATTGAGCAGTACATTAAAGACCTCCTTGTTGAATATAAGGGAGCTGCAAATTCAAACTTCAGCTGGGAAGCCTTTGACATGGGCAAAGAAGAAAATGAAAAAATCGCCCGCAGCTACGGAATCAGCCAGGTTCAGATTCAGGAATTAAAGAACAATGAAGTAGGCTTCAAGCAGGTATGGATGGCAATGGCAGTAAGCTATGCCGACCAGACAGAAATAATCGACGGCTTAAACTCTGCAGACGGTCTTGAATACACCCTTACCACAAAAATCACAAAAATGATAAGCACTACCTCTGCCCTCGCAGGTCTCAAGGGCAAGGCAAAGCTTACCCTCTATATTTCTTCAAAACTCGGGGAATTCAATATTTCTGGCTTTAACAATATCTCAAAAGCAGTTGAAGCAGCCTACAAAAACGTAAATAAAAAGAATCTCGACAAAATCGATTTTGAACAACTTGATCCGAAGCCGGAAGAAATCCCGGAACTTGCAGCAAAATACGGAATCCAGAGCCTCAACTGGAATTCAAAACAGGGAGAAGGAACCGGAACAATCGGGCTCGTTCTTGAATACGGCGACAGTTTCCGCACACTCCCGCTCCGCATGGCAAGAAGCTTTTTCGGCAATATGATTACAGGCCTTGAAAACCTCGAAGATGAACTTACAGAAAACCTCAACAGTCTTGTTTCAAAACCTAATCAGATAGGCTACCTTACCGGCCACCGCGAAAACGAATATAAAGACAGCCAGTCACAGACAAACTCCGCTGTTTTCAATTCAATCATCTCTGACCGCTACGAATTCAAGGATTTAAACCTTAAGGAAGAAGATATTCCTTCAGGCATCAAATCAATCGTAATCAACGGCGCAAAAGACAAACTCGAAGAAAAAGAACTCTATAAACTCGACCAGTTTGTAATGAAAGGCGGAAGCCTCATCATATTTGACGACCAGTTTGAAGAAATAATGCCTCAGGGACAGATGGCTTATTACCAGATGCCTCAGTACAATCCAATAGACAACGGACTTGATAAACTTCTTTCAAAATATGGTATTGTTCCTGGTAAAGATTATGTAATGGATGAAGAATGCTATGTAAACCAGGATCAGCGCTCAGGTTCTACTCCGATTTACTTTGCTCCTCTTTTACAGAAACAGAACATGGACAGAAAAAATCCAGTTACAAAGAATCTCGGTAACGTTATTCTTCTTCAGACAAGTTCTATCGATATTTCAAAGGCAAAAGAAAACCCTGACGCAAAAGTTACAGTTCTTGCAAAATCTTCTAAGAACAGCTGGCTTATGAAAGACAATGTTTCAGCAATTCCGCAGATGATAAGAAAACCATCAGATAAATCTGTAATGGCTTCTTCAAATCTTGCTGTATTAGTTGAAGGAAAATTTGAAAGCGCCTTTGACAAAAATCCTGAAAGCCAGGCATCAGGCGATGTTAAATACTCTGACCACTACGCAAAAAGCGTTCAGAGCGGAAAGATTTTTGTTACAGGTTCATCAAAAATTACTACAAACCAGGTAATGGATGACAGCGGAAAACAGCCTGTTTCAATGTTCGTAAGAAACACAATTGATTACATGAACGGCGAAACAGACCTCTGTGACATGAGGACAAAAGGCTTAAGCATCAACACCTTAAAAGCAAAGGGCTCTGTATCTGCAAACATCGCAAAATACTTCAATGAGTTTGGTCTGATTGTTCTTGTAGCACTGGCAGGCCTTTTTGCACTCATTAAAATCAACGCAAAGAAAAAAGAAATACACGACCGTTACAATCCTGACGACAGCCGCGAGATTAAATAGGATATAAGGAGGAATAAGAAAAAATGAAAACAGGCAAAAAAATTCTTCTTATCAGCATCGCTGTTCTTGCAGTTATTTACGCATTACAGCTGGCTTTTATGAACCGCTCAACTGCAAAAACTTTCAAACTTAAAGATAAAATCACATCACTTACAATCGAAAAAGGTGACGAGACCATTCTTCTGACCTTAGAAGGCGGCCTCTGGTACGTTGGAAAGGACAAACTTGCTGCAGAAGACGAAAAGGTTGTTGAACTTATCAATGCTGTTTCTAATATAAAAACACTTCAGACAGTAAGCCGCTCAAATGCTGACGCTGAACTTGAACGCTATGGTCTTGCAGATGTTACTACAATGAACGTAACAGCAAAAAAGGATGACAAAACTGTCCGTACAATTAAAATCGGAAAAAATGCTGCCGGCTCTATTTCAACTTACATCCAGCTCGACGGCTCGTCAGAAACCATGCTTGCAACAGGAAGCCTCCGCTCAAAGTTTGACGTAAAAGAAGAATCATTAAAGCATATTGTTGAAGAAAAACCTGCTGAAGAAGTTCCTTCTCCTGAAACTCAGGATCAGCTGAAAGAAGCTTCAGTCAAATAAAGTGCAGCTTAGAAATAATATCAGATAAAAAAACTCCCGGCGGGAACAGATAAAGTGTACCTTCAAAAACTGGAAACAATTTTTTGGGGTACACTTTTTTTCTATAATAAAACCTTTAACTTAGACGGCAGGCACTCATAATGAATTTTCGAAACATTGCCGAATAATTCCCCGTCCGTATGACTTACAGTCGCACTGTCTGAAAAGACATCGCAGACTCTCGCATCCTGCATAAAAAAACCTTTTATTTTATTCTGTTTAGCTGCAAGCAGGAACGGAAAGGCAAGAAAACACTTCCATTTTGGAATGCGGGCTGCAAGCGTAAAACTTAATTTTCCGTCTGAAGCACTTGCCCCGGGCGCCATCGGAACCCCGCCCCCTTCACATGGAAAATTCATTGCCGCAAGAAAAATAGTACTGTCATATTCTGTCAGCGGTCCGCCGTCAAAACTCACCTTAAAAGTATTAGTCTTCATAGTAAAAAGCGTTTTGATAGTCATCACGGCATAACTCATACTGTTAAGATGAAGTTTATTCATTACAACTTTAATTTTTGAAGTATTAATTCCTGTTCCTACAAGGGCATTAAGACCATAGCCTGAAGAAATGGCAAAAAATCTTCTGCGTCCGCCTGATTCTGTCATTCCTAAATCAATTGTTTTTGTTGCCGCAGAATTTAGAATCATATCTACAACTTTTTCTGTTTCCTTAAGCGGAAGTCCAAGTCCCCGTGCAAAATCATTGCCGGAGCCCGTCGGAATAACCATAAATTTAATGCGCTCAAAACTTCTTATTCCGTTTAAGACTTCATTTACAGTTCCGTCGCCGCCGACAACAATCAGACGGATATCATCATCTTCTTTTTCTGAAATCTGCTCAGCCAAAACTGCCGCATACCCCTTGCACTCAGGAACATATTTTTTATATTCAACTTTGCGTTCGTCGAGAACTTTTTTTACCCTGTTCCAGGTTTCAACAGCCTGTCCCGAACCGCCGTGTTCATTTACAATAAAATAATACATAATTCACCTCCAGCCGCCGCAGTTACAGTGCTTCTGCTTCTTTTAGCCATAAAGAAACAGCAGCATCGCTAGGCATACGCCAGTCACCGCGCGGAGAAAGGCTTACAGAACCGACTTTAACGCCGTCAGGAATACATGATCTTTTAAACTGCTGGCTGAAAAAACGTTTATAAAAAGTCTTTAAGGTTTCTTTTATTACTTCACCGCTGAAATTTTCAAGTGTTCCCTGTTTTACAGCGTGTTTTGCAAGAAAGAAAATCTTCGACGGAGAAAAGCCGTTTCTTACGCAGTTATAGAGGAAAAAGTCATGCAGAATATATGAGCCGATAGAGTTTTCAGTCTTCTGCGAAATATTTCCGTTCTTATCAGGCGGGAGAAGTTCCGGGCTTACCGGGGTGTCAATAATGTCTTTTAACACCTCTACCAGAACTTTATTTTCCTTAAAAACAATATCTGCGAAATATTCTACAAGATAACGCACTAAGGTTTTAGGAACAGAAACATTCACCGCATAATTACTCATGTGATCGCCGTTATAAGTACACCAGCCTAAGGCAAGTTCAGACAAATCACCTGTTCCAATCAAAAGTGCACCGTGCATATTGGCCCAGTCAAAAAGAACCTGAGTTCTCTCCCGTGCCTGCGCATTTTCGTAAGTAACATCATAAAGGTCCAGCGGGTGATTCAAATCCTTCAAATGGAGGGCAGCCGCTTCTTTAATTGATATTTCTTCGAGTACCGCACCGCAGTTTTTTACCAGTGCCTTTGCATTTTCATAAGTACGGTCAGTCGTTCCAAATCCAGGCATTGTGATTCCTGTAATCCCCGAACGATCAAGCCCAAAAATATCAAAAGCCTTACAGCAGACTAAAAGAGCCAGGGTTGAATCAAGTCCTCCTGAAATTCCCACCACAACTTTTTTAATTCCTGTATGACGGAGTCTTTTTACAAGAGCCATAGACTGCATTGCAGTAATCTCTTCAGCCCTTTTCTGACGGTCTTCATAAATGCACGGGACAAAAGGATGTCCGTCAATTTTTCTGTAAAGTTCATTCAGCTTATTTTCTGCTACAGTGATTTCTTTGATTTCTGACGGCTGGTTAAAAAGTGCGGCCTGTTTTGCTTCTCCAGACTGTGAAAAAGTTTCCTGCCTTGCCCTGAAATTATTAAGGCGCTCAATATCTAAATCTGAAATGATATATTTTTTATCCTTCTCAAAAGGCTTTCTCTCGCTTAAAAGAGTTCCGTATTCATAAATAAATGAATGACCTGAAAAAACAAGATCTTGAGTACTTTCTCCCTCCCCTGCATTAGCATAGATATAACCGCATAGAGATTTAGCACTGTTAATTGAAATCAAGTTTCTTCTGTAATCAGCCTTTCCTAAAACCTCATTTCCCGCAGAAAGATTTACAATTACATTTGCTCCATTCAATGCAGAAAACACCGAAGGCGAAAGCGGAACCCAGGCATCTTCACAGATTTCCGCAGAAACTACTGCGCCCGTAAAACCGGACTTTGTGTTTATTTTTACAAGAGAAGCAGTTTCATATTCAAAAAGATTTTCTTCACCGTTCCAGGGAGTAAACCACCGCTTTTCATAAAACTCACCGTAATTCGGAACATATTTTTTAGGGAAGATATAAACAGATTCCTTATTGCATAAAAGAGCGGCAACATTATATAAAGCACCGTTTATTCCGCGGAGAGGCAGCCCGACGAAAACAGCAGTTCCTGATGTATGAGAGAGAATTTCAGTAAGGGCAGAAGAAGCGGCTTCAAGAAGATTGGTCTGACCAAACAGATCACCACAAGTGTAACCGGTTATACAAAGCTCAGGAAAAACTGCAAGCTGAACAACTTCTTTTTTGAGTTCTTCAATTTTTGAACAGATTTCCTTAGTGTTTTTTTCAACGTCACCGGGAACAACATCCGGACAGACAGCCGCAGTTCTTAAAAAACCGAAATTATTCATATAATCCTCATAAAAAAATATGTGTAATTATAACACAAAACAGAAGAAATTTATTATATTTAATAAAGGTAATTTTACTGAGAATAATTAAGGTTATTTCTAAAAATTGCAATTTTTAGAAATAACCTTAATAAGCAGTTGATTTAACACCTGTCATAAAACAGCTGCCGGAGAAATATAAATGGAAAAACAGAATATAAATAATACAAATAACTCAGCTCAGAGCCAGAAGATTGAACTTTCAAAAACAATGTATGTAAGTGAAATCATTGCACGCTGGCCTAATCTTGTAGATCCGCTCATGAGCCTTGGAATGCACTGCATAAGCTGTTTTGCTTCCCAAATGGAAACTCTCGAAGAAGCCGCAATGGTACACGGTCTTGATGCTGACGAGATTATCGAAGAATTAAAAGAATTCATTCACCAGGACGAAGTCCAGAACGGACAGAACTAAAAACTGCCCTGCCTGCAGCAGTTTATTCCCTGTCACACTCTCTGAAACAAAAAAAACACTCATGCATAAAAAAAGCAGCTTCCGGTTAAATCAGTCTGAATCCCGTTGTGAACTTTTTTAAAAAACGTTCTTAGAACAGAACGGTTCAGACGGGCTTTGACAGTTATTCCTTCTCGCTGCTTTTTTTTATGATTATGAGAAATCTTTTTATTTCATTAAATCACGGTATTTTTTTGCCAGCCGTGCTGACTTTTTAGCTGCAAGACCGCAGTAGTTTGCAGGTTTTTCAAAGAAGCTGGCAGGATTCTCAATGCCAAGTTTTTCAAGCTGGGCAGTAATATCCTTATATTCTTTTTCATGAGTCTTAAGAACTTCAAAGAAAGTTTTACCTGTCTTTTCAGCTTCAAGAGTAATCTTACGGATAACTTCATGACCATCGTTGTAGCCTGCTTCTCCAAGCAGAATATATGCAGGCTCAGCAAGAACACCGCCCTTAACTTTTCCGCCTGCTCCTTCCAGGTTTTTAGCCATATTGTCCCTGTCAGCCTGAAGGCCTTTTACAACAGAGTTCATGCGGCTTACAGCCATAGTAAAGCCTGCAACATAGTCAGTAATAAAGCGCTGGGAAGCAGAGTTTGTAAGGTCACGCT
>DGGY01000011.1 GCA_002392405.1 Treponema sp. UBA3862
GCAATAAAGGTTCGTCCGATATATTTATTTTTGATTATTCCAGTAACATAAGGTATGCCTGAAGCTTTTGAAAAGCCCATTGCTGCTCCGATTCCGCTGTCAGGAACTCCTATAACAACATCTGCTTCAACACTGCTTTCAAGGGCAAGTGCCTGTCCCATTCTGTAACGCGCTTCCTGAACAGGAATAGAATCAATAACGCTGTCAGGACGGGAAAAATATACATATTCAAAAACACAGGTTCTTTTCTGAATCATGTCCTGATAAAAATGAGAAGAAATGCCTTCTTTTGTGATTACAACCGCTTCACCAGGCTTTATGTCCCTTATAAACTCTCCGTTTACACTGTCAATTGCACAGCTTTCAGAGGCTAATATGTATGAGCCGGGGCCTTTTCCGTCTCCTTTCTGATTAATGCGTCCAAGACATAACGGACGTATTCCATTAGGATCGCGGACACCAATGAGTGTATCTTCAGTCATAATGCATAAAGCGTAGGAGCCTTTAATTAAAGATGCTGTCTGTAAAACTGCATCAATAAAATGCTTCTGCTTAAGTTCACCTGTTGTATCTGAACTTTCAGGAGTGCCCGGGTGTCCGCCGTTTTCGATGTATTTTTTTACGATAAGTTTTAAAATTACTTCACTGTCGCTGGAACTTGAAAATGTACTGCCTGAGTTTTCAAGCATTTCCCTTAACGCATTATGATTTACAAGCTGACCGTTATGTGCAAGGGAAATCGAGCCGTTTTTAAAAGTATTCAGGAAGGGCTGTGCGTTATCAATTGTTCTTCCACCCGCTGTTGCATATCTTACATGTCCTACAGCCATTGAGCCTTTCAATATTTCAAAATCTTTCTGCGAAAAAACTTCACCTACAAGGCCTTCGCCTTTTTTTAAGGTGATTTTTTTACTGTGACTTACGGCAATACCTGCGCTTTCCTGTCCGCGGTGCTGCAGTGAAAAAAGCGCATAATAGGCAAGGGCTGAAGCATTTTCACATCCGAAAATACCGCAGACCCCGCATTCATCTTTAAATCCCATTTTTATTCCTCATTTCAAAGGCAATCAGTTCTGCTTCATCCTGATTTTTACCTGCTTTTTTCTGACTTGAAATCTCTGTCATGACTTCAAGGTAGTCATCAGGGATGATTTTTTTGAAGAGCGGAATGTAATGTTCAAAGTTTTTTAAGATTTCACGGCCTTTATGCGAACCGGTTTCTTTTACATGCTCTTCAAGAAGTTCCTTAAGATTCTGCACATCTGTTTTGCCTTCAAGGACAGTTACTTCATCATCAAGATCATACATTGATACAAGTTCACGGTTTAAATGCCTGTAAAGTTCATGGTTTTCATCAAGAATATAAGCAATTCCACCGCTCATACCTGCTGCAACATTTCTTCCTGTTTTACCGAGAATTACAGCTGTTCCTCCGGTCATGTATTCAAGGGCATGATCACCTGTGCCTTCAACTACAGCCTGTGCCCCGGAATTTCTTACGCAGAATCTTTCTCCTGCAGCTCCGTTAATAAAGGCTTTACCTGAAGTTGCACCGAAAAGAACAACGTTTCCTGCAATGATGTTGTTTTCTGCATCCTGTTCAAAATCCTGCGGCTTTGTAATTACAATTTTTCCGCCGCTTAAACCTTTTCCAGGAGCATCATTAACATCCCCGCTGATTTTCATTGTAACACCAGAAGGAATAAATGCGCCGAAACTCTGTCCTGCACCGCCTTCAAAATTGATTACAAAGGAATCTTCTTTAAGTGTTTTTCCAAACTTCTTAAGAACTTCACTTCCAAAGATTGTACCTGCAGAGCGGTCTGTACACTTAATTTTTATAAGCGGTGAAACTGCACTGTCTGATTTTTCAAGAAGAGGAAGAAGTTTTTTTACATCAACAGTAGAATCGAGTTCTTTTCTGCCTTCAATGCTGTCTTCGTATCCTGAAAGTGCATTTTGTGAATCTTTATTCATATGTGGAATAAAGCCGCTTAAATCAATTAATGACGCTCTTGAAAAGCCCTGTTTTGACTTTAATTTTAAAAGTCCTGAATTTCCGCACATCTCTTCAATTGTGTGGACTCCAAGACGTGCCATAATTTCCCTTACTTCACGGGCAATAAAGCGCATAAAGTTTTCAACATATTCAGGTTTGCCAGGGAATTTCTGTCTTAAAGCCTGATTCTGTGTTGCAACGCCGAAGGGACAGGTGTCAAGATTGCAGACACGAAGCATTTTACAGCCCATTACGATAAGAGGCGCAGTTGCAAAACCGAATTCCTGCGCACCAAGAATTGCAGCAACTGCAACATCACGGCCGCTCATGAGTTTTCCGTCTGTTTCAAGGGCAACTTTATTTCTAAGCCCGTTTCTTAAAAGTGTCTGATGTGTTTCTGCAAGTCCCATTTCCCATGGAAGGCCTGCATGATGAATTGATGAGAGCGGGGCAGCACCAGTACCACCGTCATGGCCACTGATTAAAATGACGTCAGCCCCTGCCTTTGAAACACCAGCCGCAATTGTACCAACTCCAGTCTCACTAACGAGTTTTACTGAAATACGAGCCTTTCTGTTGGCATTTTTAAGATCGTAGATAAGCTGGGCAAGATCTTCAATTGAATAGATATCATGATGAGGAGGTGGAGAAATAAGGCTTACACCCGGAGTAGCAAAACGTGTGTGTGCAACCCACGGATAAACTTTTTTGCCAGGAAGATGTCCTCCTTCACCTGGTTTTGCTCCCTGTGCCATCTTAATCTGGATTTCGCGGGCACTTAAAAGGTATTCTTCTGTAACGCCAAAGCGGCCTGAGGCAACCTGTTTGATTGCAGACGAATATTCAGTTCCGAATCTGTCTGAGCGTTCACCGCCTTCACCTGAATTACTTTTTCCGTGGAGATGATTCATTGCAGCGGCAAGACATTTATGTGCTTCTTCGCTGATTGAACCGTAACTCATGGCACCTGTCTTTAATCTTTTTACAATGCTTTCAACGCTTTCGACTTCTTCAAGAGGAATCTGTTTTCTTTCGTCAAAATTAAAATCAAAAAGAGCTCGAAGGGTGTGAGGATGCGAAGAATCATCAACAATAGAAGTATATTCCCTGAATTTTTCGTAATCTCCTTCCTGACAGCTTTCCTGAAGTGCTTTAACGAGCTGAGGAGTAATAAGGTGGTCTTCACAGTTTTCACCTACCTTATATTTGTGCTGTCCGCGCATTTCAAGATTTATGAGGCGGTTATTTACTTTTAAGAGGTCTTCAGGATTAGAAACAAAAGCATTATTGTGATGGTAAATTATATCTTCCTGAATCTCTTTAAGGGTAATTCCACCGATTCTTGAAACTGTATTTGTAAAGTATTTATCTGTTACTTCTTTAGAAATTCCAAGTGCTTCAAAAATCTGGGCTGACTGGTATGACTGAATTGTTGAAATACCCATTTTTGCAGCGATTTTTACAATTCCGTTTACAACTGCTTTATTGTAATCTGCAATTGCAGTGTGATAATCCTTGTCCAGGAGTTTTTTATCAATGAGTTCTGCAATACATTCATGAGCAAGATAAGGATTAACGGCGCGTGAACCGTAGCCTAAACACATGCTGATCTGGTGTACATCACGAACTTCACCGCTTTCAAGAATGATGCTTACCTTAGTCCTTCTTTTTGTGCGGATAAGATACTGTTCAACTGATGAAACTGCAAGAAGGGAAGGAACTGCAAGATGATTTTCATCAATTCCACGGTCAGAGAGAATTAAAATATTATATCCTTCTTCCCAGGCTGTATCGATTTCTTTAAAAAGATTATCAACAGCTTCTTTAAGTTCAGCATTTTTTTCAAAAAGAAGTGAAATTGTTTTTGTTTTAAGACCTTTCTGATTTAATGCCTTGATTATAATAAGATCGGTTCCTGTAAGGACAGGATTATTGATTTCAAGAACACGACAGTTTTTGCCTGTAATATTGAGCATATCACCGTCTGTTCCTGCATAAACTGTTGTATCAGTTACGATTTTTTCACGCAGGGAGTCAATCGGCGGATTTGTAACCTGAGCAAAAAGCTGTTTAAAGTAAGAGAAAAGAGGAGGGTGTTTTTCACTCATAACTGCAAGAGGTGTATCAACTCCCATGGCACCGACAGGTTCAGCCCCGTTTTTTGCCATTGGAAGAATCATCTCATTAACGTCTTCAAGTGACCAGCCGAAAGCCCTGTAAAGCCTGTCACGTTCTTCCTGTGAAGAAACAGGAATCTTTTTATTAGGAATTTTTAATGAAGAAAGAGGAACTATATTCTGATTTACCCATTCTCCATAAGGATACTGAGAAGCAAAATTAGTTTTGATTTCATCATCTTCAAGTAAGCGTCCGCTCTTAAAATCAAGAAGAATCATTTTTCCAGGCTTTAAGCGGCTTTTAATTTTAATGTCTTTTTCATCAATATCGAGAACACCTGTTTCACTTGCAAGAATCAGGTTATTGTCTTTAGTAATGTAATTGCGTCCAGGACGCAGACCGTTTCTGTCAAGAACAGCACCGAGCACATCGCCGTCACTGAAAACAATTGCTGCAGGTCCGTCCCAGCTTTCCATCATAGTAGCCCAGTAATGATAAAAATCCCTTACTTCTTCTTTTATTGAACTTTCATGTTTCCAGCTCTGTGGAATTAGAACAGAAACTGCAAGCGGGAGTGACATTCCGTTCATAACATAATATTCGATTGTATTATCAAGCATGGCTGAGTCAGAGCCTGTTAAATCGATTTCTCCGGAGCGGGCAATCATTCTGTCAGCGTTACCGCGGATCGTGTTGATTTCTCCGTTATGTGCAATAAAGCGGTTAGGGTGGGCACGCTGCCAGCTTGGATTTGTATTTGTAGAAAATCTTGAATGAACAATTCCAAGTGCACTTTTGTACTCAGGTGACTGAAGGTCTTTATAGAAAGTCCTGAGCTGTCCTACCAGGAACATTCCCTTGTAAACAATTGTCCTGCATGAAAGTGAACAGATATAGGTCTTACTGTTTCCTTCAGGAAGTTCTTTTTCAAACTGTCTTCTTACTGCATAAAGAAGCTTATCAAAATCAAGTCCGCCCTTACAGTCGGAAGGTTTTTCAATAAAAGCCTGGAAGATTTCTGGCATGCATTCAAGCGCTTTTTTTCCAAGAACTTTTTTTTCTACAGGAACTTCACGCCATCCTGCAAATTTTAAATTATGTGCTTTACAGCATGTTTCAAAACGTTTTTTCTCAGCCTCAGTGTCATTAAAAAAGAAAAACTGACCTATACCGTATTCTCTTTCATCAAGTTTTTTAACAAAGGTTTCGGCTTCTTTTTTGAAAAAGTCATGTGAAATCTGAAGAAGAATTCCTACACCATCACCAGTTTCTCCTGAAGCGTCTTTTCCTGCCCTGTGCTCAAGGCGTTCAACAATGGAAAGCGCATCATCAACGGTTTTATGTGATTTGATTCCGTCAATATTTACAACAGCGCCGATTCCGCAGTTGTCATGTTCAAATGATTCTCTGTAAAGTGTATTCATTTTCAGTAATTCCTCTTCATTTTTTTAAGACATAAATGCTTAATATGCTTTGTCGTGAACTCCGGCGATTGCGCGTCCTGAAGGTTCATCCATGTTTTTCCAGGCTGCATCCCATTCAAGTGCTTTAGCAGTTGAGCAGGCAACTCCGGCTTCATGGGGTACGCAGCGTGCTGCACTGTCACTGGGGAAAAGACGGCTGTAGATTTCACGGTAAAAATATTCCTCTTTTGTTTTAGGAGGATTTACAGGGAAGCGGTTTTCGCGGCGTGCAAATTCAGCGTCACTTACTTTTTCCTCTGTCATTTTTTTGAGTGTATCAATCCAACTGTAACCGACACCATCAGAGAACTGTTCTTTCTGTCTCCAGCAGATACTTTCAGGAAGCATGTCCTCAAAAGCTTTTCTTAAAATCCACTTTTCAATTCTCTGTCCGTCAGCGCCTGCATGTTCTGCTCCTTTCGGGAGTTTTATGCACATTTTGTCTGTCGGGTTAAGGCTCATTGCCGTATCAATAAAATCTTTGTCAAGGAAAGGAACTCTACCTTCAACGCCCCATGCCATAAGTGATTTATTAGCACGAAGACAGTCATAGAGATGAAGCTTACTCATCTTGCGTACAAGTTCTTCATGGAATTCTTTTGAGTCCGGTGCTTTATGGAAATAAAGGTAACCGCCGAAAAGTTCATCACTTCCTTCACCGCTTAAAACCATTTTAATTCCCATTGATTTAATTACACGGGCTAAAAGATACATCGGAGTTGAAGCACGCACAGTTGTAATATCATAGGTTTCAATGTGATAGATAACATCCGGAAGTGCATCTAAGGCTTCCTGAATTGTAAAATGAACTTCATGATGTACAGTGCCGATATATTCTGCCGCCTTGCGTGCTGCAATAAGGTCTGGAGAGCCTTCAAGACCTACAGCAAAGGAATGAAGCTGAGGCCACCATGCGCTTTCTGTACTGTCTGTTTCAACACGCTTTTTAGAAAATTTCTGTGTTACTGCAGCAATAATTGATGAATCAAGTCCACCGGAAAGAAGAACGCCGTAAGGAACATCAGACATAAGCTGTGCTTTTACTGCATTTTCAAGTGAATTACGGAGCTTTTCAATAACTCCTGGATTAATGATGTTTCCTTTATCGTCTGCTGCTTTAGGCGAGTTTTTAACTGCATCAAATTTTTCCCAGTCACGTTTATACCAGCGTACTGGGGCAGGGGAAGGTGATGAAGCAGAATAAAGGTAGCTGCCGTTCGGGAATTCCTCGATTGTCTGACAGATGCCTTCAAGTGCTTTAAGTTCACTGGCAGCATAGTAACGGCCCGCCTTATCCCAGCCCTGATAAAGCGGTATAACACCGATTTCGTCCCTTGCAATAAGGTAAGTGTCGTTTTCACTGTCGTAAAGGGCAAAAGCAAAAATACCGCTTAATTTTTCGATCATGGCAGTAAAATCACCGGATTTTCTGTATTTTTTGTAAAGCGGGATAATTACTTCACAGTCTGAGCCTGTCTGAAACTCGTATTCCTTTGAGAATTCACGGCGGATTTCCATGTGATTATAGATTTCTCCGTTTGCAGCCAGAATAATTTTTTTATCATCGCTTATGAGAGGCTGTTTTCCTGAAAGCGGGTCAACAATCGAAAGACGTTCATGGCTTAAAATTGCATTATTTCCGGTATAAACACCGCTCCAGTCCGGACCGCGGTGACGGATTTTTTTACTCATTTCAAGAACCTGAGCACGAAGTTCATCACGAAGTCCGTCAGCAACAGGTTTGTCTCCGCTTGATAAATCAAAACAACCTACAAAACCACACATAAGTTCACCTCAATTATTAAATAAAACAAAAAGGCCGCAGAATATCCTCCGTGCTTTTATCAGCACAGACGAAAATACTGCAGCCTCATTGCCTTTAATATTATTGTTTAAAAATTAAAAAGCCGCAGACAATTCATCTAAGAATTACTCTGCGGCTTCTTTGCCTTATTACAATAATTATTTTATTAATTTGAATAATTATTGTCAATAAGGTAAGGAAACTTTAGTCCTGAAGGGCTTCATATCCTTCTTCGCCAGTTCTAACCTTTACAACGTTCTGAACATCATAAACGAAGATCTTACCGTCACCGATGTTACCTGTGTAAAGCACTTCTTTAGCGGCTGTAACAACAAGGTCTACCGGTACTTCGCTTACTACGATATCAACCTTAATCTTTGGTAGTAAAGTAATATCCATTTCAACGCCGCGGTATTTTCCGACATTACCGTGCTGCTGTCCGCAGCCAAGTACGTTTGTTACAGTCATACCAGTTACGTTGATGTCATTCATTGCAGCCTTGAGTTCGTCAAACTTGCTCTGGCGTGTAATGATAGTAACCATATGGAATTTTGCATCAGGGCGGCTTGTAGCCTTTGCAACCGGAACAGCCTTTTCAACAGGTACAGAACCTTCAGAAACAGGTGATGAACTTCCGAGAACCTGAGGAGCCATGATAAAGCCTGCATAACTTGAATCAATACCGTGTTCAAGTTTATCAAGACCGATGATTTCTTCTTCGCGGCTTGCACGAAGTCCGTGGAACTTTTTAATGAGGGCGAATGTAATAAACATACATACTGCAGTCCAGAGAAGGATAGAACCTTCGCCGATTGCCTGAACTTTAAGGTGTTCAAGTCCACCGCCATAGAATAAACCGCTTTCAACGTTGAATAAACCGTCAGATAATGTACCCCAGATACCGTTTGCAAGGTGAACAGCAACAGCACCAACCGGGTCGTCAATATGAAGCTTAAGGTCAAGAAGTTCAACAACTATTACAACAATAATACCAGAAGCAATACCGATGATTGTTGCACCAAGTGCATCTACAGTAGCACAGGTCGGTGTGATTGCAACAAGACCTGCAAGGGAAGCATTCAATGTCATTGAAACATCTGGCTTGCCGTTTTTGATCCAGGTGAAAATCATTGTTGTTACAGCTGCAACAGCCGGAGCAATTGTTGTTGTTGTGAATACAGCAGCAAGACCACCAACACCAAGAAGCTGTGTACAGGCAGCACCGTTGAATCCGTACCATCCGAACCAGAGGATGAAAGTTCCCAGAGCACCGAGAGTAAGTGAGTGACCAGGAATAGCATGAACCTTTGTTACCTTTCCCTTTTTGTCATATTCATATTTTCCAATACGCGGACCAAGGAAAATCGCACCGATAAGGGCAGCTGTACCGCCGACAGAGTGAATTGCAGCACCACCGGCAAAATCAACAAAGCCCATCTGTGCAAGCCAGCCCTGAGCGTTCCATACCCATCCGGCTTCAATCGGATAAACAACAGCAGAAATTACTGCTGAATAAATACAGTATGAACTGAACTTAGTGCGTTCTGCCATAGAACCTGAAACGATTGTTGCAGCAGTAGCACAGAATACAAGGTTAAATACAAAGCTTGACCAGTCAAGTTCAGCAAAATTTGTAAAAAGCTGCATGTCTGGTCTGCCGATTAAACCAAAAAGATAATTCTCACTCATCATGAGACCAAAACCAAGAAGCATAAAACATGGAGTTCCGATACAGAAATCCATCA
>DGGY01000013.1 GCA_002392405.1 Treponema sp. UBA3862
TTATCAGCGTTTAATTTTAGCAGTTGAAGGCGACAGTATTACAAAAACAATAAAAGAAGTTTTTTCTTCATTTATAAGTGAAGAGATTTCAAACTTTAATTCTAACGTTTATTACAGCAATCCTGATTATTTATTGTGGTCATACCGCGAAGGCCGGATGCTGGCGTAACACCACCCCGCGCCAGCGATTGTAGTGGCCGCGAAGCGGGTGCTGCGGTTGCAAAAGCAGACGCCGTACCGGAGGCGCTTTGACGCCGTAGCCACGAAAAGCGCGGTTTGACGCCAACAGCGGCAAAGGCGCCCATCCCCCCCCCCAAAAAAAACTGCCCCGTGACCGGGGCAGCATGCCTGACAGCCCATGGACGGGCAGCCAAGCTAAAGTGTAGCGAAAGCAACGCTCTCGCCGGAGTTATTTAAGGGTAATTCCCTTAACTGTTGCAGCCTGTGAGCCGAAGCTGTGGCCCTTGTATGAGCTGTTTGTGTAACCGCTCAACTTAATTGTACCGTCAGCATTTCTGTAGCTTGTATGAACTGAAGAGTTGCATGCAAGGCTTGTTGCAGTTGTAGAAGGTGCAGAAATTGTTGTGCTGAAGTCTTTCTGTCCGTTCTTGATTGAAGCAGCTGAAGAAATATAGAAATATTTGCTGTTTGTAAAGTAAACGGAATTAGAAATTGTTGAAGCAACATCGCTTGTACCGTACTTGTCGCTGCTCTTTGGAGCGAGAGTAAGCATGTGATCAAACTTACCTTTGTTTGTGCGGTAGAAGTTGAAGTTTACTTTTGCGTTTCCGTAAGAAGTACAGTAAGAAACATTGAGGGCTCCTCCGTTTCCGTTGTCTGTAAATCCGTCGTGTCCGTTTCCAACTGCCAGACAGTTAGTTACTACGTGAGCTGTAGGAACCTTACCGTTTGAACCGCCAAGCTTGAATCCGTTCATATCGCCGTTTGCATAGCTTGAGTTAGTTGTAAGGCGTCCGTTGTTGTAAGCAACACAGTTTTTGATTGTTACAACACCGATTGAACCTGTAGCTTCCTTAGCATAGAGGTCCCATCCGTCATCACAGTTACAGTAAGCGATACATCCGTCAAATACGTTTCCGTTACCGCAAGTAAGCTTACATGCAAATCCGTCAGCGTTTTCACCTGTTGCAGGGTCAGCGTTGTCGTATGCTGTACAGTTGAGGATGAGGTTGTTTGCAGGCCAGTCGCTCATTGAAGACATAGATGACTTTTCACGGGCAATCTGAAGACCTGAGTCACGGTTAGCATAGAATACACAGAGTTCTACAATGTTGTTGTTACCGCCGATATACATACCGTTGTCACCAGCACCTGTTACGTTGATACCAAAGAAGTGCCAGTAGTCACCGAAAATCTGGATACCGCGGTTAGAGTCAGAAAGGGATTCTCCTGAGAAATCAAAGATAACTTTGTTTGCAGAACCCGGTTCAGCCATAACATACTTCATTGCAGAAGAAGAACCGTTGTTTGAAGAAGAAATTGTAATCGGTGAAGAGAACTTGTAAGTTCCTGCCTTGATTACAACAGCAGCACCACCTGCAACAGAGTTAAGTGCAGAAGTGATTTCAGAAGCAGACTGACAGTAAATGTAGCTCTTAATCTGAGATTTGTTTGTAATTTCTGTCAGGCGTGAACGTGTACCTACACCACTCTGAGTTGTTGAACCTGTGTTTGAAAGTCCTGAACCACTTGATGATGAAGAAGATCCGCTTGAAGATGAACCTGATGAAGAAGATCCGCTTGAAGAGCTTCCTGAAGAAGATGAACCGCTTGATGAAGATCCGCTTGAGCTTGAAGAAGAACCTGCAGCAGAAACATAGATTTCATAGATGCTGATTGCACTTCCTGAAGAGTAAACATAGTATGTTCCGCTCTTTGTTGTTGTGTAGCTCAGGAGAGTTGCAGATGTTCCTACAGAAACTGATTTAAGTACAGAAGAACCGTCAGAAAGCTGAAGAGTTCTTGTTGCACCTGCAGTTGCAACTACAGAAATTGTAGCACCTGAAGCAGCGTCAAATTTAACTGCACGGTATGTAGGTTTTGTTCCTGAGAAACCGCCCTTAAGATCGAGAGCCTTTGTGTAGCTGTTTGAATTGTAAGTCAGAGAAGAATTTACAATCTGAACAGGTTTGTCAGAAGAAGCAAGAACCTGGAATGAACCGTAAGTTGTGTTTGAAGTTACAGAACCTGTTGAAAGGCTTGTCGGCTTGAATGAAATTGCAGAGCCTGAAGTTGAAGAAGAGCTTCCTGATGAAGAAGATCCACTTGATGAAGAAGATCCGCTTGATGAAGAGCTTGAACCTGTCTTTTCAATTGAGAATACGCGCATTGCGCTTGATTTTGAGTACAGGTAGTAAGTTCCGCTTGCTGTTGCAGTGTAAGAGAACTGGCTTGCAGAAGTTCCAACGTCAGCAGAAGCAACTACTTTGCTTCCGTTTGAGAACTGGAGTGTACGTGCAGCATTTGCGTTTACTACAGCCTTTACAGTATCACCTGAAGAAAGTGAAACTTTGAATGCTCTGTAAGTAGCAGCAACACCGTCAGCACCGCCGCCGAGGTCCCATGCCTTTGAATAGCTTGTTCCGCCGTAAGAAGCAGAAGAAGAAACAACTTTTACGGTTTTAGATGATGTTGCAAGAAGTGTAAAATCACCGTATGTAGTGTTTGAAGAAATTGTTCCTGTAGAAAGACCTGATGCTGTAGAAGCAGCACGGTCAGCAGAAACAGCCGATTCTGTGTTCGAATCTACATCCAGTGTGTTCGAACAGCCTGAAAGGATTAATGATGCAGCGAGAGCAAATACACCAATCCCTTTCAATAAACTTTTTTTCATACAATCCCCCTTTTTCAGATGTATGACAACTTTTTATAATCTTCAGCCCTCCGATACGGCTGAAAACGCCTGGATTTAATAAACCGGAAAGCAGAGAAGCGCAGTATATTTCCGGTTTTCAGACAAAAAAAGGCTGCCCGTTTTTTATACATGGCAGCCTGACTTTGAAGAACTACTTGGAAACCTTTACGTAGTTTACGTTGATTCCCGATGCAGTTGACATGAGGTAATATGTTCCTGAACTTGAAACACTGAATGTGTAAGTTGCAAGTGAAGAAGAAACTTCCTTCTTGTCTACAACAGTACCGCTTGAGTTAACAAGTGCAAGATAGCGTCCTGAAGCGCCGTAAGCATATGCAGTTACAGTACAGCCTGAATCAGCCTTAAATCCGATACATCTGTAAGAACCTGCTGAACCGCCGCCGCCAAGGGCGAGTGTCTGTGTGAATGAGATTCCGCCGTATGAAGCTGAAGCATATGGAGTAGACACTGTCTTTGAGCTTGTAGCATAGATTGTAAGGCTTCCGCTTGTCTGGTTGGAAGTGAAAGTTCCGTGGCTCAGGTTGTTTGCATTAAGTTCAATTGTTGTAAAGCTTGATGAAGATGATGAACTTGAAGAAGATGAAGAACCAGAAACATATACTTCAAATACTCTCAGTGAGCTTGATGAAGAGTACAGGTAGTATGTTCCTGCTTTTGTTGTTGTATAATAAAGGGCACTTGTAGTAGTACCGATTGAAGCAGTCTTAAGAACAGATGAACCGTCAGAAAGGTTAAGTGTTCTTGAAGAACCTGCATTTGCAACAACTGTGATTGAAGCACCTGCATCAGCAGTGAACTTAATTGCGCGGTAAGTTGGTTTTACACCGTCAGCACCGCCTCCAAGGTCAAAACACTTTGTATAAGAGTTAGAGTTGAAAGTTGTTGAGCTTGAAGAAATCTTTACAGTCTTTGAAGAGTTTGCAAGAACTGTGAAAGTTCCATATGTTGTGTCAGCCTTAAGAGTTGTTGTTGAGTAGCTTTCAGCCTTGAGTGATACAGCAGAAGATGAAGTTGATCCGCTTGAAGAAGAACCTGAAGAAGAGCTTCCAGATGAAGAAGAACCTGATGAAGATGAACCGGATGATGAGCTTCCAGATGATGATGAACCTGAAGAAGAACTTCCAGATGAAGAACTTCCTGAAGAAGAACCTGATGTTTCAGTTGCAGAAGATGAAGAACCGGTTGCTACAGAAGCACCTGTATAACTTCTGAGTTTTGACTGAAGTGTTGTATCTACATCATAGTTTGAATCAGCTGAATCAGAGAATGTGTAAGTGAAGTCTCCGCCTTCAACACGGCCGGCATACTTTTTAACGTTAGCCATTGCAGCAGAAGGAGAATCAGCAGTGTAAGAGTACATGATGCTTGAAGTATCAAAGTTATTGTAAGTTGCAGAACCTGCTGCAGCCTTTACAGATGAAGGAACTGTTGTAGATTTAGAAGAAACAACGTAAGCATCAAAGTCTGTTGTTGTAGTTGCTCCGGAATAGCTTCCGCCGTAAGGAATAAAG
The DNA here is from genome assembly GCA_002392405.1 of Treponema sp. UBA3862. Taxonomy (GTDB): domain Bacteria; phylum Spirochaetota; class Spirochaetia; order Treponematales; family Treponemataceae; genus Treponema_D. The sequence goes on from DGGY01000013.1 coordinate 4,408, forward strand.
TTATAAGTTCCGTTGAAAGAGTTGTTGTAAGCCTTGATCATACCGCCGTTTTCTTTAGAGAAAGTAGCGTTATCAGTTTTCTTAGTAGAAGTTCCGGCAAAGAGGTCAGAACCCTGCATTGAAATCATCATAGGATACTTACAGTTACGGAAGTAGTTTGAATCCATGAATACAGATGAACCTAAACATGCACCTGCACCGTATTTAGCGTTTCCATCATAGTAGTTGTTGTAAACGTGTGCTGAGTAATAGCGTACGCGTGGATGACGTGAATCTGAGTGGTCATACCAGTTGTGGTGATATGTGATGTAAAGACCGTCAGTAGTTCCTTCGCTTAAGCCCAGAAGGTTACATTTTCCTGAATCCCAGAAGTGGTTGTAAGAGAATGTTACATAAGTAGATTTTTTACAGTCAAGGGCACCGTCACCTTTTTTCTGGTCAGCGTCGCCGCCTGCTTCACCGTAGAACATATCACAGTTGTGAACCCATACGTTCTTACAGTCCTGCTGGAGTGAAACATTGTCCCCTTCTCCAGAGTCTACCATCATAAATCCGATATTTGAAATTTCAATGAAGTCAGCATTCTTGATGCGGATACCCCAGCCGTAAGCTGTTGCATCGTGACCGATACCTTCAATTGTAATACCGTTTGTAAGGTGCTTTGATGAACCTGAACCGGAAATCATAAGGTCGCCTGAAGTAAGAACAGAAGGATCTGTTACTTTTCCGATAAGGCGTACACAGAGAGGACGGTTATCATAGCCTTTCTTGAAAGCATCAAGAATCGGCTGGAGACCTGTACATGAAGTTACGGCGCCTTTTGCATTTGTAGTAACGTCAAGTGAAACAGTATCTTTTGTAGTATTGTTGATGTAAAGGACAACAGCGTTGTCTTTGAGTGTTCCGTCTGCCTTATAGGCACCAGGAGTTGTTGAACCATAAAAACCGAAGCCTGAGCGGTCATGTGAAGCAACATTTACTGTTGCAGAAATAGAACCAACCTTGATTGTATGAGATCCGGCTTTAAGCCCCGGAATATCACAGCGGTAGGTTGAACCGATTTTGCGGGTAAGCATTGAATTAACTGCAGTGCCGTCACAGTAAACGGTAGAATTAGATCCGGACCAGGTGATATATGCACTGTTAAGCCAGCCCTGAGCCTTACCGCCCGTTACGCTTACGCTTGAAATTGAACCGCTTATTCCGCTTGAGCCTGAATAAGTAGCACGGCCAGCCGATGCAGCCTCTGAATCAGCACCTGATACAGCACTACATCCCGAAAGAACAAGACCTGCAGCAAGAAGAAGTCCTGCCAGAACTTTTACAGTTCCTGAACACTTTTTCATAATAACCTCCATTATGAAGCATACGCTCCGCTGCAGCTTCTCCTCCGACAGTCCGCAGCAACGGATTCAATGGTTCTTAAATTACCTCTCAGGATAATTTTTAACAGGGTCAGTATGAAACTTTTTTAAAACAATTTTCAATTTTAAATTTGGATATTTACGACTTCGTTTTCAGATTTTGGAGATTTCTAATTTGTAATTTACCGACATCAAAAACACAAAAACTGACATATAACAAAATCATATAGACTTTTCCGATATTTTGAGTAAAAAAACGTAATGATTTTTAAACAAAACAGACTTTTAAAGAAATTATTTTTGGACACAACCGTTTTACTTCAGTCTGTTTCAGGTGCGTTTTTATGCAAAAATGAGCAGAAACTACTTTGAAGTCATGTTCATTATGCCGTCCCACTTTTCAGGAAGCCCGTTTTCCAGGTAATCACGGCATCTCTGGGCATAAACTAAAGGAGATTCATCCTCAGGAACAAGTTTGTTTGCCTTAACAAAGAGTTTTCCTGCTCCGGCAAAGTCTTTTTTAAGGTATTTTTCCATTGCCTTTTCCCAGATTTCAGCGCTTTCAACTACATTTTCAGGAAGTTCATCCTTAAATCCAAGGATATTCCAGAGCTGAACAGGCTCATCACGGCCGACAACGCGGACACGGTCAAATTTTCTTGCAAGAATTTTACCGAAGTTTTCACCTGAATTTGCGTCCGTCCATGTACTGTCTGAACACAAAATCCATGAGCGGTAAACTTTATTGACACCTTCAAGGCGGCTGGCAAGGTTTACCGCATCACCCATGATTGTATAGTTCATTTTTGCACTTGTTCCCATGTTTCCTACAACCATATCACCGGTATTAATACCGATACGGGTCTGAAGGGAACGGGGAATAGTGCCGTTTTTCAGGTTTTCTTCATTAAATCTTTCTTCTTCCTGCTTCATCCTGATGGCAGAAACACAGGCATTCCATGAAGGATTTTCAAGGTCCACAGGAGCACCAAAGAAGCTTACAATAGAGTCTCCGATATATTTATCAATTGTGCCCTGCTCGCTTAAAATCCGGTCAGACATGCTTCCAAGATAGTCATTGAGGACAGAAACAAGTTTTGTAGGCGTTACAAGTTCAGAGAAAGAAGAGAAAGCCTTAATGTCGGAGAAAAGAGCACACATACGTTTTTCATCTCCACCCAGCTTTAACTTTGACGGATCCTTAATGATTTCTTCAACAACTGCAGGAGCAAGATATGTAGAGAAAGCATTGCGGAGAAGGCCCTTATCCTGTTCTGCAGTCACAAAGCGGAGAATTACAATTACAAGATATGAAATAACAGTAATCAGCACAGGAGTAACCAGGGGGATATAAACCTTAAAGAGCAGCATCATCAGTACCGGAACCAGAACACTTACAGCAATAGCTGAAAGTCCCGTAAGGTTCTGCTGCCATACTTTTTTGCCTGTAGTATAAATCACATAGGCAAGAACCATAATTGATGCTGCAAAAAAGCCCCACAGCCAGTTGAACTCATTGATAAAATTACGGGTCATAATCGTATTGTAGACATTTGCGTGAGTTCCTACGTTAGGATAGGCACGGTTAAAAGGCGTTGTTCCAAGGTCAGTAGTTGAACTGGCAGTATTGCCTATGATACAGAAAGATCCCGAATAGGCCTTTTTCTTTTCGTTAAAAGTTCCACGGTAAATTTCATCTTCATTTTTGAGGCTGTCATAAATATTTTTAATGCCCTCTTTTGCGCTGTCATAACTGTCTTTATCCAGCTGCTTTTTCATTTCATCAAGACGGTCATTTATTTCCTGGAAATATGAACCGTCAATAAGGGAGCTTACACGGTCAAAAAAGGCCCTTCTTGCAGCAAAATATTCTTCATATTCACTTTCTTCGATTCCGCCGTTTTCTGCATTACCTTCTGCATCAGTTCCGGTACATTTATCAAGAAGATAATTCTTATAAAGTTTGATGTTATCGTAATCACTTAAAATCTCTGCAACTTCATTTTTATAAGGAAGCGGCCTTCCCTTAGCATCCCAGAGATTAAAGCTGTTCAATGTCTCAAGCAGAGAAACAATCTTGCTTTCAGTTTCATCAAGCTGATAAAGCATTACAACACTTTCCCTGCGGAAAGAATCGATAAAGTCACTTTTGAGCCAGTTGATAAGCATGCGGCCGTGTCTGTCGAGAGGAATAGAAAAACTTATGCGTCTGTCGGGACTATGCGGATCCTTTGCATTTACAAGTTTCACTGCAAAGGGAGTGCGGACAACTTTTTCAGGGTCAAGTTTTTTAAGAATCGGCGCAAATACAAGCTGACCTGCATACAAACCGTTCTTATCACTTAAAAGTTCAACACGACGTCTTGTACCGTCACTGTCTAAAACGACGTTCGTAAAGCCGGCACCCTTCGCTCCCCTCATAAACTGCTCACGGGCAGGACAAAAACCTAATTTATTATCACCATCCTGGTCAACAAGATAATAAAGGTTTCCTTTTGCAATTCTTCCGCGCTTATCTTCTATATTTTTATAAAGACATTTATTTCTGACATAATCGATGTATTCATCACTGTAAACAATATCAAGGTCAAGAATATTAATTGTAAGCCAGGTATCACCAAAGAACTGAATCGCCCTGGCAAAATACGCATCATTGTCACGGAAAGAAGAACTTGTAATCTGCTCTTTAAGGGCATCAAGTCCGGGATTTACCCATTCATTTATGGCTTCTCCCGCAAGCTTCATAAGATCCGTACGGTTATACATTCCGCTGGTGGCTGCCCCGGCAAGTTCATTTATAACATCAGCCATATCATTTTTCTGTGTATCAATGGCTTTAGAAATTTCTACCGAAGCGTCAGGATTAACAGCCAGATTTGAAGGCGAAAGATACTCAATATCGAATACAGCTGTAGAAGCACCAAGCTCCTTCATTCTCAGCAGTGTATTTGCAAGAATATCGCGGCTCCAGGGCCAGGGTCCCAAATCTTCAAGGGATTTATTATCAATTTCTACAAAGAGAATTTCACTCCGGCTTTCTCCCTGGGGCCTTAAGCCCAGAAGAAGATCATAAACCCGGTAATCAAATTTCTGTAAAAGACCGAAACCTGCCGCAAGTCCCCAGATAAGGATTACTGCAGCGGCTGCAATCCTGTCCGAATATTTTTTTAATAATTTATTGTAAGTATTTTTTGTCATATGACAAAAAGTATATCACATGTTATACTTTTTTATATATCATTTTTCATTATTATGGAGAAAAGATGAAAAAGTATACGGCATTTTTACTCGCCGCTGCACTCTTCACATTTGCAGCAGGAGCTCAGAGTTCAGAAAAAATGACTGAACTGATTAACACAGACAAAGCAACTTACGGCCAGGCAGCCTATCTTTCTGCTGTATTTTCAGGCGCTTTAGATGAAGATGCCGGCTATGAGCAGGCTGTTCAAAAGCTCGTTGAACAGAAAATGCTCAAAGAAGGAACAGATCCTTCAGCAGCCATCACACTTTCTGAACTTTCATACATCTGCACAAAAACTGCAGGAATGAAAGGCGGACTTTTTTACACACTTTTTCCTGGTCCGCGCTATGCCTTAAGGGAATTAAAGGCAAAAGGAATCATCCCTGAAAACAAAGACCCTTCATCAAAAGTAACAGGAAGGGAAATGATAGCCGTATTCAACGAAACAGCACCTCAGGAAGAACAGGGAGAATAAAAAAAAATGAAAAAACTTCTTTTTACTTCACTTCTGCTTGCCGCTTCCCTCACAGTTTCTGCTTTTGATTTCGGCGGCATGCTCACAAACAATTCAAAGTTTGCAGATTTAACCCCGGATGACGGAATTAAACTCGTACAGAAAAACGCAGTTAAACTCTGGGGAAAACATACCTTAAAAGGAACAGATAACTACGTTCTCGTTCAGGGACAGTACCAGTTTGAACACAATTTCGGCTTCGACAAAAACACACAGGCCGTAAACCTTGATATTGCACAGTTTGTACTTGCAGGTAAAAACCTTACAGCCGTTATCGGACGCTCATACAAATCTGATGTTTCAGGCATCGTTTACAGCCAGCCCGGAGACGGAATAAACCTTACATGGAAAGTTCCGGGCTTTAAGGCAGGAGCCTACGCCTATTACACAGGCCTCCTTAATTCTCAGTTTGTCACAATCATTACAGACCCGGCAGATGACTATATGAGAGATCCTGATAAACTTTACGACTTAAATGCAAAATACTTTGTTTCAGGACTGAGTGCTTCACTCTCTAACTTCTGGAAAGAACAGACAGTTACAGCAGAAGTTATATGCACTGCAAATCTTGATAAAACAACTTACAACCGCTTCTATGCAGAAGGACAACTCGAAGGACCTCTTCCTTTAACAGGCCTTTTCTATGATGTAACAGGCGTAGTTGAGTATTCAGTATTTAACAAAGATGATCCTGAATATGATTTCCTTACAGGAGCAAACCTTTTCTGGTATCCGGGCACAAAAGACGCTCAGGTTGTAGTTCATACAGTATACGCTTCAGGAAGCGACACTACAGCCTCTACACCGCTCAGAGGCTTCAAAGGCTTTACAAGTCAGACAGCAGTAAATTCATTATCTGAACCTGAATACAGCGGAATCTTTATTTCCGGACTTTCAGCAGCGTTCAAACCTGTACAGACATTAAAAGTTTCTGCAGGTGCTGACGCCGTATTCAGCACAGAAAACAGGAAAAATGAATACAAAGGATTTCAGTGCGCAGCAGCCCTTGATTTTCAGGTTTTAAGCGATGTATATGCCGGCGTTGATTTTACCCGCTATCAGGGAAAAGACGATTCCGGTGATGATAAAACAGCAGTTACAGTTAAAGTTTCAGTTTCATTCTAAAAGGAACGGAGGATTATTATGAATAAGGCATTAAAAACAGTTTCAATTGCGTTAATTCTTGCCCTTACAGCCGCAGTTTCACTGAGCGCAGCTTCAATGGATGCAACAGTACTTTCAGCAAAAGGAAAGGCTGAAGTTCAGAAAAACGGAACATGGACAGCATTAAAAGCAGGAAGCACACTCCAGAAAGGTGATGTAATTCAGACAGGCTTTAAATCAGAGCTCATCCTCAAAATCAAGAACACCACTGTAACAGTTGCTCCTTTAAGCCGCATCACAATTGAACAGCTCGCAGCAAAAAGCGACAAAGATGATACAAGATTATTTCTTGATACAGGTTCATTAAAATCAGACGTTAAAAAGACTGAAGACCGCCGCGTAGGCTTTACAGTACGCTCACCGGTTGCAACCGCTTCTGTCCGCGGAACAATCGTAAAAGTTACAAACACTTTCAGCGGAACAGTTGTTGACGGACTTGACGGAAAAACAGCAGCCTGGGCAAGTACAAAAATACAGACTCCTTCAATCGAACAGTCAGACGAAGAAACAGCAGAAGTTACAGGAAATGACGCTTCAGCAGTTTCAGACGGTCAGTCTGGCGCAGGAGCCGCACTTGTACGCAAAAACATGACAGCTTCCTACTCATCAGACGGTGAAAGCTCAAATCCAAAAGATTCTGCAGCTAAAAAGACAAGTGACTTAGGCGGAGCAAAACTTCCTTCACAGGAAGCAGCAGAGACTACATCTGCTAAAATTACAGGCTCACAACTTGTAATCCAAGCCCGTATTTATAATGAAGAATAATAAGCAATAAGCCATACAGGCAAGCACCATATTTTTACAGGCTTGTAAAAATATGGTGCTTTTTTTTGTCTTAAAATCTACTCAACGCCCCTTAAATCTGATAAAATATCTGTGCGGATATGTAAAAAAAACATCCGCTTTTCATAAAAATACGGGAGACTTTTTAATGAAAATCAATAAATCAAAATACGCGGCAGCTTTACTTTTTGCCCTTCTGCCCCTCTTAATCTTCGGCTGTCATAAAAATAATACTGAAACAAAAGCAGGCGAAATTACAAAATCAACTCAGACGCCTCAGCAGAAAACTGCCGTTAAAATCAAGCACTTAAACTCTTCTAACCGCGAATATATAAAAGACAAAACCATCGCAGTATTCTTAGGACACGGCTTTAATGATGAAGAGACCGTAAGCCGCTTCAGCCGTCTTTTAAACTTAAATTACGGACTTAACACACCCGATTCACAAGGCCTCATAAAAGTTCTTGTATATCCTGATGACTTTATGGTTGGAGGAAAGGCACGTTTAAGCTCCCTTTACCATAAACTTGAAGATGACAGACTTGCAGGGCTCATCACATTCGGAGCTCCGGAAGGGCTTTGTGACGTAATAGCACGTCTTGAGGATTTATCAATAAAAAAACAGCAGGAACTCCTTGACGCCCTTAAAAAAGAAGAAGAAACAAAAGATGCATTATCTTCTTCTCAAAGCTCACAGGAGAGCACCCCCCCTATAGAAGAAAAAGTGCTTGCGAGAACTTACCCTGTTTTCTCATATTTCCAGCAGGATGATTCTCTGGGCTCTGAATCTACAGCAGATTTTGTACTCGACTACACTCCGAAAACATCAGAACTTGATAACGAGCGCTCAGATTCAATTCCGGATTTTGACTCTACCCTGCTTCTTATGAACTCAGTGGACCAGATGATAAACCTCCGCGCCCCTCTTTCTCAGGACAAAAATCTTCTGAACTTTGTACAGAAACTGGTTGGAAAACAGAAAACTGTTTCTTATTACAACGATTACGAAACAGGTTTAAAATCAATAAATCATTTTATATTTGAGTAAATGCTGGCAGAAGAAAAATACTTAAAAGAACTTACACAAACACAGGAAGCAAAGATTCTCGTAGTTTCTGACAGCCATGGCCGTACAGAAAACCTCCGTAAAGCCGTAGAAGCAAAAGGAAAAGAATGTCAGGCACTTGTTTTTGCAGGCGACGGAATCGAAGACCTTTTTACGCTCATAGAAGAAAACTACAGCGCACCGCAGAAGTTCCTGCCCCCTGTAATCTGTTTTGTCCGCGGAAACGGCGACGACAGCCGGGTTTCATATTTTACAGATGAATGGCACACTGCTGAAATCCCTGAAAGTGAAGTACTGACCGCCGCAGGAAAAAAGCTGTTTATTACCCACGGACACAGTTTCAACGTTTACTACACGATGCACCGTCTTTTAGATAAAATTAATGAAGAAGGTTATGACGCAGCAATTTTCGGACACACCCACGTGCCTTTTCAGGAACGCACTGAAAACTGCCTCTTATTAAATCCGGGAAGTATCTCCCTGCCGAGAAATCACTCAGACCAGTGTTATGTGGTTCTGACAGCCAAAAAAGACGAAAGCGAAATTAAATACGAGTTCTTCTCGATTTAACGAAGCTTTTTTTTACCTGCGCATTCTCCCCCACGGTTTTTCAAAAGAGCGCCTCACTTTCAATAATTATCACTCATCTTAAAACCGTAATAGTCATGTCCAGGGTAAACAACTGTGTCCCCTTCAATATTATCTTTCAAATATCGCAGGCTTTTCATAATCTCTACTTCATTTCCGCCAAGGTCAGTGCGTCCCCAGCTGCCGTAAAACAAAGTATCACCGCTTATAAGAATTTTATCTTCGCGGTTATAAAGACACACACCGCCTGAAGTATGCCCCGGAGTATGAATAACCTGCCATCTTTCAAGAGCCTCTTTAATGCTTTTATCAAGCGTCTCTGTGTCAAAAAAATCTGTTGCAGTCTGCCCTTTTTTATGTACTTCAGCCATACATTCAAAAAGATTTTTTTTATCTTCTAAAAAGCCGTCAGATTCAGGAAGAGAACTTACAGACGGAATAAACTCCTCAAACCCCATGTAAGAAAGCTGTGACGAGTGAATTTCATCTCCCCGCGCCCCCAGCATCATGCTGTCATTTTTATGAATTAAGACAGGAAGGTTTTTCCAGCACTTTTTTAAGAAAGGAATTCCGCATACGTGATCAAAATGACCGTGAGTTAAAACAACTGCAACTGGTTCAAGATTATTCTGAGCCAAAAAGGAAGAAATTTTAGTTTCATCGCCGCTAAAAGCACAGGCAGCGGGATCAACAAGAAGAACTTTATTATCAGACAGAGTAATTACAAGCGAATTGACAGCGAAAGGACCGCTGGAAATAACCTTTATCATATTTCCCCCTTATTTTATAAATACCTGTAACAGTATATCACAATCTGTCCCCGTCAGGCTTTATTCCGCGCCTAATAAAAAAAAACCGGCACCATTTCTGATACCGGTTCTCTCACAATTACTAAAGTTATCTCTAAAAATTGCAATTTTTAGAGATTCCCTCATTTATTAAAGATCTTCAGAAGAACTTGAGCGTGGCTTACGGAGAGCCATAATTTCTTCGTCAGTCATTTCTACAGGAGCCTTTTCCATTTCTTTTGCAAAAGCAGCCTGCTGTGCAACTGTATCAGAGTTAGAAGCAGTAAAGCTGTCTACGATTGGAGCAGACTTGTTTTCTACATCCGGAACTCTTTCTTCTGCAGCATAAGAATCTTCTGCTTCAAAAGAATCTTCAGCACCTTCTTTTTTTGTTGAATAACTTACAGCAAGCTTGCGGCCGCGCCATTCAAAATCATTGAGGGAAGAAATTGCCTTGTCAGCGTCTTCCTTGAAAAGTTCAACAAATGAATAATTTGCAAGAACCTTGATGTTTCCGATTCTTTCTCTTTCGATTCCTGCTTCGTTAATGAAAAGACCGAGAAGGTCACGTGCGAATACACGTCTGTTGCGTCCGATGCTTACAAATACAGTTGCAGCATTTTCTGGATCAATTTCTACGCGCTGAAAGCGTTCTTTTGGTTCTTCAGAGCGGTCTTTGCGGTCTTCAAAGCGGCTGCGGCGTGCATCATCACGGCGGCCACGGAAGTCTTCGCGTTTTTTATTAGGGTTAAAGCGGAAAATTGCTCCGCTTGCACATTTCAAAAGATATGCAGCAACATAAGAACGTCTTGTAAGTCCAACATTCTTCTTAAATACTGCCTTGAGTTCTTCGTAAAGCTCAGGATTTGATTCAACCTTTTCAACTGCGTCTTTAAGGAAAGCAGCTACCTGATCAAGATTAAGTCCGTCATTACGTCTGTTAAAAGCCATTATAATCCTCCAAAAAATAAAAAAGGCTTAATTCAGCTTGTTCACCCATGCAAAATCGTTTTCTTCAAAGCCCAAACGCTTTACGGCCGGTTTCAGCATTTGAGGAACAAACATATTATTAATAATAAAAAAATGAATTCCGTCTTGAGTTAAATCGGATATGCCCTTTTGAAAAAGTTCTTTAGCAATTCCAAGTCCACGGTAATTCTTATTTACAAAAAGACCTGTTAAAACTGCAGTCTTTCTGCTGCTGGACATACACACAGAATAAGTAAGGAATCCGGCAAACTCATCAGTCAAAGTACGGCAGACAAATCCTTTTACATCTACCTTAGCAGAACTGCTGAATAAAACGGACAACGCCTTCATCTCATCCGAAAGACATTCTCCAAGTTCACCTGCAAACTGTTCCTTTAATTCTTCAAAAAAAGCATCTGCAAGAAAAGCAGCACATTCACCGTCCAGAAGGTGATTATATGCACGGAAGGTAAAGTCTTCTAAAACCAGGTCATCATATTCATAAAAATCCTGGTCTAAAGTTTCAAGTCCCCACTCTTCGCGTAATGCGTTGTACCATTCGTAAACCGCAGATTTCATTTCCTTATCTTTAAATAAATGAAATCTCTTTTCAATTTCCGGGTACTTCTTTAAAGCGTTTTTAAAATTCTTAAATACCCCCCTTCCTTCGCTTAAAATCTTTTTTAATTCATCACAGGCCTTATTGCCCTTAAAATGCTGTGTAAAAGATTCAAGCAGATTAAAGCCGTCAGCACTTGTCCAGGCCGGCAGCGAATAAACAGAATCTTCATCAACCGATTCCTCATCACATTCAACCACTCTGCCATGCCCTGCATCCAGCGCAAAAAACTTCTGCTGGTTTTCCATTGCAAACAGAATCTCTTTACAAAGTGAATCAGTTAATTCAAAAACCATTATTATTAATACTTTACCACAAACTTAAGCGGTCGGCAAATCTTTACGGCTTGAAATAATTTTTCCTGCAATGCCGTAATCTAATGCTTCCTGAGCAGTAAGCCAGTGATCGCGTTCAGTATCTTTTTTTACAGTTTCAAAATCTTTTCCTGAAGCTTCAGCAATGAGCTGAGTCAGAAGTTCACGTGCCTTAGTAATTTCATTTGCAGTAATTTCAAGGTCAGTAGCAACAGCGCGTCCTGAACCTGAAATCAAAGGCTGATGAATAAGAAAGTGACTGTGAGGGAGAGTAAAACGTCTTTCTTTCGGAACAGAAAGGAAAAGAGTAACACCCATACTTGCAATAAGTCCCATACCGATAGTGTAAACAGGAGCATTGATAAAGCGGATCATGTCATAAAGTCCAAAACCGTCATCAATAGAACCGCCGGGAGAATCAATATAAAGGTAAATCGGTTTGTCAGAATCAGCATCAAGAATAAGAAGCTGTTTTACGATTTTTTCAACCAGTTCTTCGTTTACTTCTCCGCTGACAACAATCTGTCTTGTCTTAAGAAGTTTATCCATAAGGCCTTCAGAAGCGCCTTTTTTCTCTTTTTTCTCTTCTTCGTTGATAATAGTATTCATAACTTAAATATAGTAAAAATCGCCCCAAAAGTCCATTAAAATCCGATATTATAAGAAAATAAAAGTGAGAGGGGAAAAGCCTTTCCCCTGGCCTCAAGCCTCCGTTCCGGAGTCTTGAGGACACCCCATTCTGCGGGGTTCCGCCCAGCAACGCCCCGGGAATTTTTGAGGTTTACAGACAAAAAAAGTCCTTTCCGTACGGAAAGGACTTTTTTATACCCCTGATTCACTTTCTCAGGGCAGAGCCCTGAGCCTTACAGGAGTTATGAAACTAGAACAGATACTTACAGCTCAACTGTCCGTAGCTGTTGCGGCGGAAGTTGTAGAATTCTGAGTTTTTGTTATCTGTCTTAATGAGCATTCCTGATGCTGTTACTGAGAAGTCATCAGCTGCCTTGATTGTAAGGGCAGGAATTACGAGGAAGTCTTTTGTTTCAACTTCGAAAATACCTTTAATATCAATCTTGATGCTCTCATGGTTGTAAGCGTCTGTAACGTCTACAATAACCTTGTTTCTGATGTATTTGTCATCTGAGTTGTAATCAACATCGTTATCTTTATAAGCACCCTCTTTTTCTTTGATTTTGTCTGACTTGAGGATGTATTTACCCTGTGTCTGAACGTTGATGTTCATGTTTGTCCAAGGCATATCCATATCAAAGCCTGCAACCCACTGAACGCTGTTGTTCTGAATCCATGGATTGTCACCTGCAGTATCTTCTGTTAAGTAGTAAGCACCTTCACCGCGGATATTGAACTTCCAGATAACAGTTGCAAATTCAAGACCGAATACCTGCAACTGGTCATAGTTGAGTGATGGAAGTTCAACTTTCTGATTACCATATGTAAGATATGTCATAGCTTCTTTTTCAGCGTACTTCTGAATCACAGCTTTTGCAGCTAAAGCCTGTGCAGTTGCCAGATCAGAAGCCTGTCCACTTGTAAGTAAACCTGTTGCAATTTCAGTAGCTTCAGCAGTATGACGTGTAACCAATGCATTAAGGTAAGGAGCATCGGTAGCATTTAATTTTGTTGGATCAGCCATAACAGCAGATACTTCTGTCATAATAGCATCTGAAATTGAACCAAGCATATTTCCGAGATTAGCACTAGGCTGCTTCCAGTGTCCGTAGTAGTAGCTCAAACCAAGGTCGAAATGTCCCAGGGTAAAGGTTGTGCGTGCACCAGCCTGTCCGTATTTAAGTGAATGAATATTATCTTCTGTAAGGTTATCAGATGAGAAGCTTGACATTTCCTGCAAGCCGTCAATGATTGAACCAAAATCACCAGCAGGGAGGGCTGCTGCAAGATCAATAGCCGCATTATGCTTTACGATTCCAGAAACCAGTTCTGTAAGGGTCTTTGAAGCAGCCGGCTGCCAGATTCCGTCAGAAGCAAGGCGGTCTACTGTCATCATCGGTGTGTAAACGCCTTCAAACTTTACGTTTGACGGTGTTGAATAAACTAAACGGAACATCGGTTCTGCAATGCGGCGGTCGATGTAGTCAGGCATGATGAAGTCTGTGTAATCGTTTGCATTGAAGTTATCGATTACGTGTACTTTATCTCCTTTTCCCCATACAACCTTCATTTTACCGGCTTCAATCTGGAAGTTTCCAAGATAAGCGCGTGCTGTAAATTCGTCGAGAATGTCTTCCTTATAATCTCCAAGAGAGAATTTGTCAAACTTGAGTTTGAATGAAACATCTGAAGAAGCTCCGGAATAGTCAAAGTTAAGGCGTGCTGCCGGGCGGCCTTCTGTATACATATCCTGAACATCGAGACGTTCATCTTCGCCGTCACGAATATCTGTATAAACGCGTCCTGTAACTTCAGCGCTTCCGCTGATTGCAATTGCACTTTCTGATGATGAAGATGAGCCGAAATCATCCGAGCCAAAGTCATCCCATTCGTCTGCAGCAGCAAAACCTGCAATTGAAAGAGCAAGAGCAGCTGCCATCACTTTTTTAGCAATTTTCATATAATCTCCTATAAAAACTCCGCGTTAGCGGCGATGCAGGAGGCATCGAATCGCAGTTTTGCCAACGGCAAAATCTGCTGATTATAAAAAGTACAGGGATGTACTTTTTATAATACCTCCTATAAAAGCTCCGCCTCAGCGGAGATTCAGGCATGTCCGGTACTGTCATTTTTACTGTAAAGCAGAATGCCGTGTAAGGCACGGCAATGACAATCATTTCCGGACATCTGCCGTTTTTTGATTTATTTACCTGTGTTAAGCCAGTTCTGTGTAAAGTAGCGGTCTGAAATTTCCTTATCAAGTACCTGCTTTCCTGTAGATACAACTGTTGCACGTCCTGAAGCAAGGTTTGTTGTCTTTACCTGCTGGCGAATCCAGTAATTCTTTCCTGTTATGCCTGCAACTTTACCGAACTTTTCAATTTCCTGAGTTTTGATCATTACATCTTTTTTATCGTAGTATTCGATGCGTACAGGAAGGTTTGAAGTTTTTTCGATAAACTGAATGCGGTAAGCAAATTCAACGTTCTTGTTTGCAACCGGTACAGACTTAATCTTCCAGCAGTCAACTTCTGTTCCGTTTGATTTTGCCTTTGCGCTTTCTGAAAGCATTTCATGTGTATCATCTTCTGCCTTGCGGACTGTCATGTCGTTGTAAGTAAATTCTGAACCTACCCATGACTTCTGTCTTTCGGCAGCAGCAATACGGCGTGTTGTTTTTAATGAAGGAAGATAAATCCATTTATCGTCTGACTTACCTTTCTTTTCTGCCTGAAGAATACGTGTATCCTTTACTGAAGCAGGAGTACGGATATCAAATACTGTAGAAATGATATCGTTCTTGCGGTTTCCGAACTGATTGATTTCACGGTGTTCAGCAAGTTTTCCGCTTTTATCGTAAAGATCCATAATTAAAAGTGTCTGTGAGTAACTTGGAACATCCATGTCACACAGTCTTTTTACAACAGCAGCGGCATCTTCTGCAAATGCAGCAGTTCCCAAACAAGCAGCAGCAACAAGAGCTGCAATTAACGTAGATTTTTTCATAAACTGTAGTCCTCCAACTTATGAGCATAAAAATAACTGCTATAAGTATAACACAGTTTATTTTCTTTACAGTTTTAAAAATATAAATTCTAAAGGTAATATCAATATTTTAAAACTTTTAATATAAAAAAGACCTTAAAAACACTGAAAATCACAGGCATTAAGGTCCTTTTTACTGAAAATCAGTTTTATTTACCGGTGTTGAGCCAGTTCTGTGTAAAGTAGCGGTCTGAAATTTCCTTATCAAGTACCTGTTTCATAATCTTTACAAGTGTCGAATGTCCTGTCTCAACATTTGTAGTTCTTACCTGCTGGCGGATCCAGTATGACTTGCCTGTTTCACCCTGCACTTTTGCAAACTTTTCAATACACTGAGTTTTAAAAAGAGTGTCTTTTTTATCGTAGTATTCAATGCGTACAGGAAGATAAGAAACCTTTTCATAGAATACGATGCGGTAAGCGAATTCAACATTCTTGTTTACAAGCGGAACTGACTTAATCTGCCAGCAGGCAACTTCTGTTTCGTTTGATTTTACCTTTGCGTTTTCCGAAAGCATTTCATGTGTATCGTCTTCTGCCTTACGGATTGTCATATCGTTGTAAGTAAAATCTGTTCCTACCCATGACTTTTGTCTTTCTGCTGCGGCAATACGGCGTGTTGTCTTTAATGATGGAAGATAAATCCATTTATCGTCTGACTTGCCTTTTTTTTCTGCCTGAAGAATACGGGTATCTTTTACTGAGGCAGGAGTGCGGATATCGAATACTGTTGAAACAATATCATTCTTGCGGTTTCCGTACTGCCTGATATCACGGC
The DNA here is from genome assembly GCA_002392405.1 of Treponema sp. UBA3862. Lineage (GTDB taxonomy): Bacteria > Spirochaetota > Spirochaetia > Treponematales > Treponemataceae > Treponema_D. The sequence continues at coordinate 20,271 of DGGY01000013.1, forward strand.
GTTCTGTTACATTGCCGTTTTTATCAATCAGGTCAGCTTCGAATACTGTCTGTGAATAATCAGGCGGTGTAAGATCGCATGATTTTTTAACAACTGAAAGTGCATCATCTGCAAAGACATCTGCACTCAAAACCAATACGGCTGCTAAAGCCATAAAAACAGATTTTTTCATAAACTCTTTTTACCTCCGGTTATTTTGAAAAAATAATTTTTAATTATAATGTTTAACAATACATTATTACAAATATTGTCAGTATGTCAATTTAGTGATAAAAATAATGTTATTCATCAGGGGATTTTTTGTTTTATCTGCCGCAAAAACTGCAATAAGGCGGCTTTAAGCATAAAATAACTGTCATTTTAAATAAAAAAGGTCGATATATTTAAAAAGTTGTACTAAAATATTATAAAGGTATATAAAAAGAGATTTATCAGAAAAAAGGTGGACAAATGAAATACTCAAAACGTCACTCAATTTCAACAAGAATTATTTTAAGTGTTGCAATTCAGACTTCTGCGCTTTTATTCCTGCTGGGCTTGGTAATCTATTCACGAATCAAGCCGCTCAATGAAGGAAGCTTTACAGAAAAACTTTCTACAACCATGCGTCTTACAGACTCTACTCTTTCTGCCTTCTTGAGTTCCCTTACAAGCGACTCAATAATGCTTGGTGACCTTTATTTAAATGACGACAACGAAGAAACCGTAAAAGAACTTTCAGAGATGATTGTAAACGGTGCGGACTATCTTATTGCGGGTGCCATTGCTACCAGTGACGGAAGAATTCTTGGTTTTCCTGAAGGCCGCTTTTCTTTTGAAGATGTAGAAAATGCCGAATGGTATCAGAATGTACTTGATACTCCGGACTATCCTTTCTTCTCTCCTGTTTATGAAAACGAAGACGGCAAAGTTGCAGGTATTGCAGCACACGCAGTCTTAAATGACCAGGGAGAAACAATTGCCGTTTCGTTTGTAGAATACGATACAATGGCTTTAAGCGTTCTTATCGGTGACGAAACTTCAATGGGCGACATTAAGTTCTATATTCTTGATTCAGAAACAAATCTCGTTCTTGATCCGTTTGACGTAGACCATGTATTTAAAAACGCTGCACAGACTGATCTTACAACCCTTCAGTCATACATGCAGGGCGACTATAAAATTGAAAGGGAAGAATTCCACGGAGAAACTTACGAAATCCGTATCCTCCCGTCAGAAAACGACTATTTTGCCTTAGACTATGCAATGCTTATTCCTATCGACACAATGAATGCAAGTACAGATGCTATTTTCCAGACAATCGTATTTGCAATCATCGGCGGTATCGGAATTTCCATTTTAATCGCCTTTATTCTTGCGCGTGCAATTACAAAAGCTCTTAAAAAACTCATTGCAATCCTTAAAAACATTTCTGAAGGAAACGGTGACCTTACAGTACGCATTCCAGTTGATTCAAAAGACGAACTCGGTCAGCTGGCTACATACTTTAACCTTACAATTGAAAAGATTGCCAACTCCCTCAAGTCAATTATCTTTGAATCTTCAATGATGGCTTCAAAGGGTAAGGAACTTTCAGCCAACATGACTTTCTCTGCAAACTCAATTTCAGACATCAACAATTCCGTTTCAGGAATTAAAGATGATATCGTTAACCAGAGTGCAGGTGTTGAACAGACAAACGTAACCCTCAACGAAATTGCAAAGAACATTGAAAAACTCAATACAAACATCATCAACCAGGCAGAAAGCGTTACTCAGTCTTCTGCTGCCGTTGAAGAAATGGTTGCAAACATAGCTTCTGTAACAAAGATTCTTGAAAAGAACCAGGAAAACGTTGTTCAGCTCGCAGAATCTGCTGAAGAAGGTAAACAGCTTATTGCAAAGACTGTAGAAATGACAAACCGCATCTCTGACGATTCTGAAGGCCTTCTTGAAACTTCTGCAATCATCCAGAACATTGCCGAACAGACTAACCTTCTTGCCATGAACGCCGCAATCGAAGCTGCTCACGCCGGTGAATCAGGTAAAGGTTTTGCCGTTGTTGCAGACGAAATCCGTAAACTTGCAGAAGACTCTAACGCCCAGGGTAAGAAAATCAGTGACGTACTTGTTCATCTGCGCGAAATGATTGTAACAATGACAAAAGATGCTCAGGAAATGCAGAATCAGTTCGATGCCATCTTCGAAAATACTCAGACTGTTAAACAGCAGGAAGGCGTTATCAAGCAGGCAATGGACGAACAGACTGCCGGTTCAAATCAGATTCTTGATGCAATGCACCTTATCAATACAATCACAACAGACGTACGCAACAGTTCAACTATCATGGAAGAAGGAAGTAAAGAAATTCTCATTGAAATGGAAAAACTTTCTAAAGCCACAGTTAAGATTAACGGCGCTATGATGAGCATTGCTTCAGGCGTTACAAACCTCAACAAGACTATGCAGGACGTTAATAAAGTTTCTGACGATACAAACCAGTCAATCGGCCACGTATCAGAAGAAATTTCTAAATTCAAAGTAGACTAGAATTGGAAAATCCATCCCTGGATTTTCCAATTCGCAGCAATTTTCTTCGAAAATTCCTGCTTTTCTGGGACCGCACATCCTTGTGCGGCATTTACTGTATAATATGTTCAATTTATCCCGCAGCAATTTTCTTCGAAAATTCAGGCTTCCACCAGTTTCTTTTTGCTCCAGCCCTGTAAAAGGCGCTGGAGGTTTTCGTCTGTGGATAATAAGAGTTTTGCGAAAAGTTCGTTTGTCAGGGAAAATTCCTGCGCTAAAACAATCTGCTCATCTGCCGAAAAATTGCTCAAAACATAATCTGCTATATCGCGGTTTACGGGTTTTGTAAGTCCGAAACGAAGGCGCCAGAAATCCGGCGTTCCGAAAGAAGCTTTCATTGACCTTAAGCCGTTGTGTCCGCCAAGTCCCCCGCTCCACTTTAAGCTGACTGTCCCGAGCGGGAGTTCAAGTTCATCATGCACTACAAGAATTTCTTCAGGCTTTATTTTAAAAAAGTGTGCAAGTTCACTCACACTTTCGCCGCTTAAATTCATGTAGGTTAAGGGCTTTAAAAAATAAATTTTATCAGGAGCACCTTCTGGAACTACTGCAGGTGAACCGTCTTTTTTTGAGTACATGCCGGTTTCTGCAAACCACTGTACCAGCACTGAAGGTTCTGCTGCAGCGTAGTCGCCTTTAAATTTATTTATGAAATTTAATCTGTTATAAAAAGGCAGCTGAGAAGCAAACTGCCAGGCAACATTGTGGCGTGTTTTTTCATATTCAGGACCGTAATTTCCTAAAAAAGCAACGAGTCTTATCATACCATGACAGTATAGCCTTTTTATGATAAAATAAGAATACATTTTTTTGGGGATAATTATGGCAGATTACCACGTTTTTGATGATGCTCCGGAAGGGACTCCGGTTGCAGGGTTCGTTCATCTTCATGTTCACTCAGATTACTCGCTCTTAGACAGCTGCGCTAAACTTGATGACCTTGTAGCAAAGGCAAAAAGGCTTAATATGCCGGCGCTGGCTCTTACTGACCACGGAAACATGTTCGGTGCACTCAATTTTGAAAAACTCTGCCATAAAAACGGAATTAATCCGATTGTTGGGGAAGAATTTTATGTTGCTTACGGAAGCCATCTTGAAAAAAACGATGTTCCCTACTCTCACAAAGGCGAAGACGGAGACAGGCAGGCACGCTATTTCCATTTGATTCTTCTCTGCGAAAACCAGACCGGTTACAAAAATATGTGCTGGCTTTCTTCAATTGCTTACCAGGAAGGACTTTATTACGGCAAACCGCGCATTGACTGGGAACTGCTTGAAAAATACCACGAAGGTATAATCTGTCTTTCTGCATGTATTGCAGGCGAACTCCCGCAGCTTTTACTTGCAGGGATGGACAAAGAAGCTGAAGAGTTTGCTTTAAAATACAAAAATCTTTTTGGTCCTGACCACTATTACATTGAACTTCAGGACCACGGACTTGAAGACCAGAAAACTGTAAATAAAAAGCTGATTGAACTTGCACACCGGCTTGATATTCCGCTGGTAGTAACTAACGACATTCACTATGTTGAACAGGAAGACTGGGAAGCACAGGACTGTCTTCGCTGCATCGGATTTAAGAAAAACCTGACTGAACCTCATCAGACTATGGGCGGGGAAAACCATGAATGGTATTTTAAAACCGAACAGGAAATGCGCCTTCTTTTCCCTGACTGTCCTGAAGCCTATGAAAACACCATCAAGATTGCAAACATGTGTGATCTTACCATTCATCAGTACTCAACACCTGAACTTAAAGGCTGTCTGCCGCGCTTTGAACTTCCTAAAGAATTCCAGAAGCACGGGGACGAATATACAAAAAACCAGGATGACTATATGCGGCACCTGGTTGAACAGGGCTTAAGAAAACGCTACCCAAAAATTACGCCGGTCATCAGGCAGAGGGCTGAATATGAGCTTGGAATCATCTTTAAGATGGGCTTTTCAGGATACTTCCTTATTGTATGGGAATTCATCAACTGGTCTAAATCAACCTGGGATAATGTAAACAATAAGCCAAAGCCATACATTCCAATCGGACCTGGACGAGGTTCTGGAGCGGGTTCTCTGGTTGCCTATGCGCTTGGAATTACTGATATTGACCCCTTCCGCTTTAAACTCATTTTCGAACGCTTCTTAAATCCAGAGCGCGTCTCAATGCCTGACTTTGACGTTGATATGGACTTCGACTACCGCCAGGATATCATCCAGCACACACGCGATTTGTACGGAGATCCTCAGGTAGGCCACATTGTAACTTTCGGTACCTTAAAACCTAAAAACTGTATTGCAGACGTTGGCCGCACTTTAGGAATTCCTCTTGCTGAAGTAAACATGCTTAAAAAACTTGTTCCTGAGAATCCTAAAGTAAAACTCAAGAACTGTTTTGAACCGCCTACAGAAAAATTCCCTGACGGCGGGCTGCTCGCTCCTTACCGCCATGACCCGCGCTATGAACGTCTCTTTGACCTTGCACTTAAACTTGAAGGCTGTAAAAGAAACACCGGTCTTCACGCCTCAGGAATGGTAATCGGACTTACAGCCCTTCCTGACTGGGCGCCTGTCTTTAAGGACTCTAAAACAGGCGAAGTTGGCGTTCAGTACACGATGGATATTATTGAACCATGCGGTCTTGTAAAATTCGACTATCTCGGTCTTAAAACCCTTTCGCTCATCCGCTATGCTGAAAACATAATCAACAAGCACAAAAAAGAAGGTGAACCTCAGTTCGTATGCGCTGAAGTAAGCGAAAGCGATCCTAAAACATTTGACCTGTTTAAGAAAGGTGACTCTGTTGCCGTCTTCCAGTTTGAGTCTCCCGGCATGCAGAAAATTCTGCGTCAGTTTGAGCCTGAAAAACTTGAAGACCTGGTTGCCTTAAATGCCCTCTACCGTCCGGGTCCTATGGACTACATTCCAAACTACATCGACGGTAAGTGGAAACCAGAAACAATCCATTATCCTGACCCTTGTCTTGAGCCTATTCTCAAAGAAACCTACGGCGTTATGGTTTATCAGGAACAGGTAATGCAGGTTTCTCAGAGAATTGCAGGCTTCTCCCTTGGCGGCGCCGACATGCTCCGCCGCGCCATGGGTAAGAAAAAGCCTGAAGTAATGGCAGAAAAACGCGTTGAATTTGAAGAAGGCGCCGTTAAGCAGGGCTTTACAAAGGAACATGCTGCTGAAATTTTTGATATCATGGTTCCCTTCGCAGGCTATGGTTTTAACAAATCACACGCGGCGGCTTACTCTGTTCTTGCTTACCGCACGGGCTTTCTTAAGGCAAATTATCCTGCTGAGTTTATGGCGGCAAACCTTACAAACGAAATCACTTCAACAGATGGTCTTCCAATCTACATTGCAGAAGCAAGGCGCATGGGAATTCCTGTTGATGCACCTGATGTTAACCGCTCTGACGACATTTTTGATGTTGTCGACGGTCACATTGTATTCGGCTTCCGCGGTATAAAAGGTATGGGAACTTCCGCAGCCCAGGCAATTGTTCGCGAACGGACTGAAAACGGACCGTTTACTGACTTCCTTAACTTTATTGAAAGAATCATCACGGTAAAAGACGACATTATTGACGAAGAAACAGGCAAAAAGAAAGGTGAAAAGCTTGCGGTAAACAAAAAAGCCGTTGAAGTATTAATCAAATGCGGCGGCTTTGATAACATGGGCAAAAACCGCCCTACCCTGCTTGCAAACCTCGACGGCGTGTGGTCGTATACAGAAAAAAAACTGGGCGGTAACGAAGAAGGCCAGATTAGTCTTTTTGAAAATACAGGCGAAAAAGAATTTTCAGACTACAGGTTTGAAGATGTACCTGACTGCACGAACATGGAAAAACTCAACATGGAAAAAGAGCTTATCGGCTGCTATGTTTCAGGACACCCGCTCGACGAATACAGACTGGCATATGAAAAAGCAACGTTAAACTCACTTAACATTGACCGCGAGTCAAAAATCGTAAAAAAACAGTATGCGCAGGAACTCGAATCCGGCGCAAAACCATGGACTTTAAAAGATTACGGTAAAACCTATACTGCTGTCGGAATGCTCTCGGGACTGCGTACAATCGTTACAAAAAAGCAGACGACAATGGCTTTCGGAACTCTTCAGGATTACAACGGAAGTATTGATGTTACATTCTTCCCTAAGACCTGGGAGCAGCTTTCTTCAATGATTGAAAATGATAAAGTCTATGCTTTCAGCGGAAAACTTGATACAAGACAGGATTCTGAAAAACCTTCATTCATTGTTAATGCAATCGAAGACCCTGAAGTACTTAAGAACAGGGCAATTCAGGAAGTCCACATCCAGCTTGAAGACGGTTTTAAAGACGAGCAGCAGATTTTTAAATTAAAGGAATTTTTATTTGCCTCTTCCGGAAACTGTTCAGTATATTTTCATATGAACAACGGAATGAATTCTTATACAATAAAGGCGAGCACACAGCTTTCCGCTCCGGCAAACAAGGAATTTATTGACCGCCTTAAAGAACAGAATTTCGTACGCGATGTATGGACTGTCTGAAAAGGCAGTTACGAAGTCTTTATTATCAGGCAAAGGAGAAATAAAAAATGGCACAGTCAATCGGATATCTTGCAACTGCAGTAAACATTTATGCTTTTATCTGCTTTATAAGGCTTATTTTAAGCTGGTTTCCGTCAGTTAATAATACGCAGGGAATGAGGATTATATCCGGCATAACAGATCCGTATTTAAATCTTTTCCGCCGCCTGAGATTCCTTCAGTTTCACGGGATTGATTTCTCAGCCACACTCGCGCTCTGTGTACTTTTTGCACTGGCAACTGTCTTATCAAGTCTTGCAAGCGGACAGGCACTTACAGTCGGCTATTTCCTGACAATTATTGTAAGCCTTGTCTGGTCTTTCATTTCTGCGACAATAAAATTTATTATTGCTCTTCTGATTATCCGCCTGGTAGTTTTTGTTATTATGAGGCTCGCTTCAAGAAACAAGGGTTACCGCTCCTACAGTCCTGTCTGGGACCAGATTGACCGTTTCATCACTCCTTTCATCTACAAAATCTCCTCGATTTTTATAAAAAGAGTAATTTCATTTACCACAGCACTTGCAGTTGCGTGCGCAGTTCTCATAATCGGCGTAATAATCGCTGACAGACTCATTGCGCTTTTGTGCTTTGTGCTTTCAAACCTGCCTTTCTAGCCCGCAGTAAAGCTAATGAAAGTAAGCGAAATTAAAAATTCCATTTCTACCCTTCCCGGTGTCGGTCCAAAAATTGCAGGGCTTTTTGCAGGATTAAACATCTTTACTGCAGGTGATCTTCTTCAGTTTTACCCGCGGAACTGGGAAGACAGAACAAAAAAGATTCCGCTTTCTTCTGCCTTAAGCGTAAGTAAAGTTCATACAATAGCAAAAGTAACAGGCCATGAATGGTTCGGCTACGGCCGGATGAAGACTTTAAAAATCCTCATAAACGACGGAACTGCAGGGGCTGAACTTGTTGCCTTTAACAGAGCTTTTTTAGAAAAATCACTTCCCGCCGGTTCAATTATAAGCGTAACAGGCCGTTTTGAAGAAAAATACGGAAAACTTCAGTCAAGTTCTTTCGAAGCCCAGAAAATAAGCGACGGCGGAGAAATCTTTCAGTTTGCCCATGTACTTCCACCTGACTCAAGAATCATTCCGTTATACCGTCTTACAGAAGGGCTCACACAAAAGACGGTACAGAAAGCGGTAAACTCTGCCCTGCAACAGTATGCTCTGGGAATTGAAGATGAGCTTGACCAGAGCATTATTGAAAAACGCGGGCTTTTACATAAAAAGCAGGCGCTCGAGTATATTCATAATCCGCCTTCATTTGAAGACTGGAAAAAAGCACGTGACACACTTGCCTACGAAGAGCTTTTCTTTTTCCAGACTGCAGTCGCAAAACAATCTCTTGAACACAGGGGAAAACTTCCTGCCCTTGAAGTGCTTTCTGCGGGGGCAGATACGCTGACCGGCACAGCTGAAACTTACTCTCCTGAGAAGGCTCCTGAACAGGATGAACATTTAGACGAAGACTTTATTAAAAGCCTGTCTCCACGACAAAAGCAGTATCTTTCGCGCCTTACTTTTGAGCTGACATCTGACCAGAAAAAAGTCATTGCCGCCCTGAACAAAGATATTGATTCTTCATATGAAACTTCCATGACAGGAAAACTCAACGGCGAAAAAAGTTTTTCAATGCGATCTCTCCTTCAGGGAGACGTCGGCTCCGGAAAAACTCTGGTTTCATTTTTTGCCTGCCTTCGCGTAATCGATTATGGAAGTCAGGCAGCAATTATGGCGCCTACTGAAATTCTTGCCAGACAGCATGCCCTCAATGCATCAGCAGAACTTGAGAGTCTTGGAGTAAGACCCGCTTTTTTAACGGGAAACATAAACGCCCGCGGCAGAAATCTTCTTCTCAATGCCTTAAAAGACGGAACAGTAAATCTTGTAATAGGTACTCATGCTCTGTTTTCAAAAAATGTAGTTTACAGAGATCTTGCACTTGCAGTCATTGATGAACAGCACCGCTTCGGCGTAATGCAGCGCTCTGCAATAATTGATAAGGGAAGGACAAGTCTTGAGCCGAAAATAAATGAACCGAATCTTCTGATGATGAGTGCAACCCCGATTCCTCAGACCTTAGCCCTTACTGCATTCGGCGATCTTGATATTCTTACAATTAAAAGCATGCCACAGGGTCGAAAAACAATTCAGACCTATCTTAATAAACAGGGAAATGAAGCAAGGGCCTATGAAGCGGTCCGCACAGAATTAAAAAAAGGAAGACAGGCGTACTTTGTATATCCTGCAATAGAAGCCGCATTTGAAGAAGACTCTCACAATTCCCCCTCACTCAAAGCGACAGAAGAAGCATTTTCTTTCCTCAAAAACCAGGTTTACCCTGAGTACCGCTGTGCTTTAATCCACTCAAAAATTAACGAAGAAGAACAGGCAAAAATACTGGAAGATTTTAAGGCAGGCATTATAAATATTCTTGTGGCAACTACAGTTGTTGAAGTCGGCGTGAATGTTCCCAATGCAACCTGCATGGTAATTGAAAACGCTGACAGATTCGGACTTGCCGCCCTCCACCAGCTGCGAGGTCGTGTTGGCCGGGGAGCAGAACAGTCATACTGCTTTTTAATTTACTCAAAAAATATTACCGAAAACGGAATTGCAAGAATGAAAGCCATCCGCGAAACAACCGACGGCTTTAAGATTGCTGAAGAAGACTTAAAACTCCGCGGCCCGGGCGAAATAACAGGAACAGCCCAGAGCGGCGAAATCAGTTTTGCACTTGCTGATCTTTACAAAGACCAGAAACTTTTAATGCAGTCAAGACAGGATGCTTTCGAAAAACTCATGTCCAGACAATGACATAATTTTAAGCTACATAGCTTGAAAGTCTTCTTGAGCGGACCGGATGCTGCATGCGTGTAATAGCAGTTTTTTCAATCTGACGGATTCTTTCTTTTGTAAGATTACAGTGTTCTCCAACCTGGGCTAAAGACATCGGCTTTCTACCGCCAAGACCATAGCGCAGACGGATAACTTTTTCTTCGTTAGGCTTTAAAGTTCCAAGAACATCATCAATATCATTTTTGAGGCTTTCGTTCATGAGCTTTTCATCAACATTTGAATATTTTTCGTCTTTAATAAAGTCACCGATTGTGCCTGATTCGCCTTCACTTCCTTCAATCTGGGCATCAAGGCTTACCATTTCGCGGCTGATCTGAATCATTTCGCGGATATGAGCCTTTTCCATTCCAAGCATCTGGGCAACTGCAGCAATTTCCTGTTCTTCAGTCTTTTTGCCGTGAACAGATTTTCTTGCCTTTTCAATCTGAAGCAGTTCATTAACGCGGTTCATCGGCAGACGGATCGGACGTCCTTTTTCGTATACAGCCTTAAGAATTGACTGACGGATCCACCATACTGCATATGAAATAAAATGATAGCCTTTTGTAACATCGAACTTTTCAATCGCAGTAAGAAGACCAAGATTTCCTTCGCTGATTAAATCAACAAGGTCGAGGCCGTGATTCTGGTATTTTTTTGCAACATTTACGACAAAACGAAGGTTTGCCTTTACAATCTTGTCTCTGGCAGCTTTATCGCCTTCAAGAGCCTTAACTGCAAGTTCAGTTTCTTCATCATGATTCAGTAATGGAATTCTGTTGATTTCCTTTAAGTACATAGCCAGGATTTCGTCGTCGTTTACCATAAATCTTCAACTCCAGATATTTATTTTACAGTAATATATAAGCAAGAACCGTGCCAACTTTATTTTATGATTTCAGGGGCACCAGAGGTATTTTTTATCAACAAATGAACCGTTACGCTCCTTTTTTCCCTCAAATCCGTCCCTCCAGGCTCCCTTTCGTCCGGTCCTTACGGACGCACTTCGTGCCCTTCCGGCCCGGGGTGCAGATTTTCCGTAGCATTTTGACACACTTATAAGAAAACAGAAAAGCCGAGTGTCATTTTGACCCAATATGTTTTTTTCGATTTTTATTGACGATGAGGCATACAAATTACTATATTTTAAATAGCATAAGTAAAAATAATGGAGGCTATCATAAATGAAACTTATTCCACTCGCAGACAGAGTTCTTCTTAAACAGGAAAAAGCAGAAGCTAAAACTGCATCAGGAATTATTCTTCCGGAAACAGCACAGGAAAAAACACAGACTGCAACTGTAGAAGCAGTTGGTCCTGGAACAAAAGACGAACAGATTTCTGTAAAGACCGGAGACCGCGTAATGTACGAAAAATACGCAGGTGTTCAGGTTAAAATCGACGGTGAAGACTATCTCATCGTTAAAAACTCAGAAATAATTGCGATTGTAAAATAATTAAATGGGAAAATACATCCCTGGATTCCCCAGTCTGCAGGACTTTTCTTCGAAAATTCCTGCCTGAAAGGGACAGAGCGTCCATCCGCTGCATTTACCCTGCAAAAAAAACTGCCGAAACTGAAGTGAAGTGAACTTCAAACGCGGCAGTTTTTTTTAGCTATTTTAACTGTTTTTTTAACAGGCGTGCGTCGGCGTTGTTTCCGTCCAGTGAAATTGCGTAATCTAACGATAAAAGCGCGCCGTTTATATTTGACAGGTCTTTTTGAACAAGAGCCGTTCTGTATAATATTTTTGATTTAACTTTTTTATTGCGCGTTCTTCCGCCTGCAAGTCCATAGAGACTTAATGACCTGTTTAATTCACCCGTACTTGAATAAATTGAAGCAAGATTTACGGCTGACGATACTTTTGCAAGCGTACTGAAAGCTACAATCTGCTCTCCCCGCTGAAGATTTTTTACTCCGCCGGTTTCAAAAAGTGCATATTCATAAAGACGACGGGCCGCATCTATATTTCCGTCCAGCATTGTAAAATATGCGGCTGTTTCAATTTCCCAGATTTCCATTGTAGAAGCATATTCAGCAGCGCGGTCACCAAAAGCAGCCTTAATTACAAAATCGGGAACTGCAGGCGCATTATATTTTTTTACCCCGCCGAACACATCGTAAGCTGTTTTATTTATTTCAGAAGAATCTCCTTTCATCTTATAGCGGGCGTCAAGATATCTTGAAAAAAGCGTTCTGGCTTCTTCTTCTTTGCCGTAATTTAAAAGACTTGTAACTGCAAAATTTACAAGCAGAGGCGGGTACATGTCAGAATCAATTTCGTTTAATTCAAGTGTTTTCCAGATTTCTGATTCCTTTTTATTCTGAGGGATTTCAGAATTAAGCTTTAACCAGAGGGCAAGTTTTTCTACAAGAAGTTCATCACTTACACTCTGTAAATTCTTTTTCTGCCACTCAAGCACACTGTCAATTCTGTAAATCGCATCACTTATTAAAAAGCGCGGCCGTTCGTCTTTCTGTTTCATTGAGTATGAGCGTAAAGGAGTTTTCCTTAAGGCCTGTTCAAGCATGTCTTCTTCTTCAGCACGGGAATCAAGAAAGGCAAGTTTTCCGTAGGTTAAAAGCGAAGGGATATTGTTAAAATCCTTCATTACGACCTGCATTAAAAGATTATAGGAACGTTCATATTCACCGGCTTTATATGCCCATATTGCACTGTTTACATAAGTTAAGACAGGAATCTGCCCGTCATATTCAAGTTCCGCACGCTCAATAAGTTTTGCCCGTTCCTTTTCTGCGCTGTCATAATCTCCAAGCATTATATAGGCATCACTTGCCAGCGGAACATTTTTTTCTGAAACACCTTTTGTCTGAGCATAGTCTAAGTTTTCAATGCATAAATCATAATTACCGGCATCAAAATGAACCTGTGCCCAGAAAACAGCTTCACTGTTTTCAATTTTATCCTGAAGGGTGGCAGCTGTCATATAATCGCCTTTTTTTAATAAAGGCAAAGCCGCATTTACGAGCCATTTTCCATTATCTGTTGAAAGATAACAGTCACGGTAAACTCCTGTCAGTGCCGGAGAAAGCAGGTCTTTTTCTTTCTGCGCTTTTAAAACCGCCTCTGAATAAATGGAACCGTATTTTGTATTAGCCAGAGACTGTGTAATTTTCAGTGCGTCTTCAATGCGGGAATCCCTTAAAAGAAAAGTTCCATAAACAGCATTCAATTCAGGATTGTCAGGGATTTTTTTTACGGCTTTTACCAGAACTCCTTCTGCAAGGCCTTTTTCGCCTAAAATCATATAGCGTTTATAGATGCCCAGTCTTGCATAGGCTGAATAAGCCTGTCTTGAAGTCTTTTTTAAGAGCTTTAATGCATCAGAAGTCTGCCCCAGCCTGATATAAGAATCAACTTTATCCAGGGAAGACATAAATGAAGAAGTCTGCGCCTCTTTTGAGCATGAAAAAAGAAAAAATCCTGCAAAAAGAAGGCTGATTGCAGGAGTCAAAACTCTGGATTTTAAATTCCAGTTTTTCTTCATAGGCGCATTACCCTGTTAAACTGAAGCAGACTTTCTGATATTATCCAGGACCGCATTTACAAACTTAAATGCATCATCCTGTCCGTATTCTTTTGCAATATCAATTGCTTCGTCAATTACAATGGTTGCAGGAATATCTTTCTGAAAAAGAAGTGCATAAACACTCATGCGAAGAATTGCAAGACTGACTCTGTTTACACGGTCAAATTCCCAGCCTTTAAGATTTTCTTTAATCAGATTATCTATCTGTTCCTGATTTTCAATAGCACCTGCAATAAGAATCCGCGCAAATGCTGATGTTTCCTGTTCAAGAACAGCTTCACCTGCATCATTTTCTGCCCATGATAAAGTCAGGACATCATCTTTTGTCATTCCGCCTGCATCCCAGGAATACAATCCCTGAAAAGCCAGTATTCTACCTTTTCTTCTTGACACTTTTTCCCAGCCTTTTTATTACCAGTTGAGCAGCTTGTCTAAAGCAGCACCTGTCTTTTTGCGATCTACATTTTCCGGAGTATCAAGGGATTTTGTAACATCCTGTACAGCGGCAATCATAGCCTGACTTTGTTTCTGCTGTGTAAGGTTAGACTTGATGTAATCATAAACAGTAATTGTTGTTTCCGGCTGAACCAGGTCACTTAAGCCCAGCATTTTTGCAGAATACTTTGCACGAACAGAATAGAACTGGAAGTCATTTTCTGTTTCCGTGATATTTGAAATATAATTGATGTCCTTTCCAAAAAGTTCAAGGAGTTCATTATAAGTAACCCCAAGCTGCTGTGCATGCTGGGCAGTTTTACTGATAATAAGGTCTCCACCCTGATAATCTTTTGTATTGTTGGCACCAGTCTTGATTTTATCTGTTGTAGTTTTCTTGTCTTTAAAATCTTTAAGGAGAGCTTCTGCTTTTGTTTTTGCGGCAGCAGCATCATTTCCTTTAGGGAAGATTACAAGGAAAAGCTTTAACATGTCGTTCTGAACAAAACTTGATTTATTAAGTTCATAAAAAGCACGGATTTCTTCGTCACTTGGAGCAGCTTTTTTAATATCGTCCTGCTTCTGGCTTAAAACATACTGCTGTGCAATGAGCTGATTTTTAAGGTAAGACTTGTACTCAGCAACACCCATTCCCACAGTTGACTTCATGTATTCATCAAGAGATTTTCCAGTCTGTTCCTTTACGATTGTTTCAAATTCAGCTTCCGTAACATTGCGGCCGATCTGCTGGCTTACATTTGAAAGGAAATAATTATTTACCTGAGTATCAGTAATTGTCATATTTGCTTTTGCAGCAGCCTGAACAACGAGTTTTTCATCAATCATTGCATTTAAGATTTCTTTCTTTTCATCAACAGTAAAAGAAGAGCGTCCGTTCTGGCGTCCGTAAATTTCAACACGGGTTTTAAGCTGTTTTAATGTAATGGTTTCGGACTTATTGAGTTTTACAATTGCCAGCGGCTGTAAATCAGCCTGTGCAAAAAGCCCTGCTGCGGCGCAAAGCATGATTGATAAACAAAGTGCTAAACGTTTCATAATCATTCCTTTTTAACTTTTATTGCCCCGTAATCACGGAACTTCTTTATTATAACAACCAGATTTAAGACTGGTTACAGAATTTATTCTGTTACTGTGGATCAAGCGGAAGTCCGCCTGAAATTACTGCACGGATACGGCGTACGCCTGCAGAAGATGACTGCTCCTTAGTGATTTTAAAATCACCAATCTGAAGAGTGTGCTGAACATGTGGTCCGCCGCAAACCTCCTTTGAGAACCAGTCTTTTTTAGCGTCACGGCCGATTGTATAAACCTTTACCTGTTCACCGTATTTATTTGCAAACAGAGCACGGGCTCCTTCTGCCTTGGCCTGATCTAAAGTCATAATTTCCATTGTTACAGGAAGGTCTTCCTTAATCTTTTCGTTTACGATGTCTTCAACCTTTTTAATTTCTTCTGCTGTCATAGGACGTTCAAAAGTAAAGTCAAAGCGCATGCGTTCATTGTTGATGTTAGAACCTTTCTGAGCAACCTGATCGCCTAAAACATTAACGAGAGCCTGCTGTAAAAGGTGAGTAGCAGTGTGATATTTTGTTGTTACATCAGACTGTTCTGCAAGACCGCCCTTTGCCTTTCCTGCGTCAAGCGATTTTGAAGCTTCCTGATGCTTTTTTTCTGCAGCCTTAAATCCTTCAATATCAACTGTAAAGCCGTTTTCTGCTCCAAGTTCCTGAGTAAGTTCAAGAGGATAACCGTAAGTTTCGTAAAGATTATAGGCAACTTTACCGGAAATAATCTTTTTAGGATTCTTCATTAAATTAGGAAGAAGTTTCTGGAATTCAGCCTCACCTTTTTTGAGTGTCAGGCGGAATTTTTCTTCTTCTGCTGTAAGTTCTTTTTTGATTTTGTCTGCGTTCTGTTCAAGTTCAGGATAAGCGTTCTTAAAGTTATCGATTACAGAAACAGCAATTTCTGCAAGGAAGGCTTTTTCGATTCCAAGCTTCATTCCGTGGCGTACTGCACGGCGGATAAGACGGCGGAGAACATAGCCTGCTCCTACATTAGAAGGAGCAACGCCTTTAGGGTCTCCGATAATGAATACTGAAGCACGGCTGTGATCTGCAATAATGCGTACAGACTTGTCTTTTTCTTCATCTGAACCGTATTTATAGTTTGAAAGTTCTTCAATTTTTTTGATTACTGGCTGGAAAACTTCTGTAAGGTAGACTGAAGTTTTTCCCTGAAGGATACAGTTTGTGCGTTCAAGGCCCATACCAGTATCTACATTCTTTTTTGGAAGGCTTTCGAGAGTTTTTTCATCAATGCGGTTATACTGCATGAAAACGTTATTCCAGATTTCCATCCAGTTAGCACTGTCTGTACCTTTGTTTGAGCCCTCTGGAGGAAGACCTTCGCCTACCCAGTAGAAAATTTCTGTATCAGGACCACATGGACCGGTTGGACCTGCAGCCCACCAGTTGTCAGAAGCAGGAAGATAGGCAATTTTATCTTCAGGCATGCCGTTTTCTTTCCAGTAGCCTGCAGCTTCTTCGTCGCGCGGTGCGTTTTCATCTCCTGCAAAAACAGTTACAGAGATTTTACGAGGATCAAGGCCGAGCCATTCTTTTGAAGTTAAAAACTCGTATGAGAAGGCAATTGATTCCTTTTTAAAGTAGTCGCCTAAAGACCAGTTTCCGAGCATTTCAAAACAGGTTAAGTGACTTGGGTCCCCTACTTCATCAATATCACCGGTGCGTACACATTTCTGGTAGTCAGTAAGACGTGTTCCTGAAGGGTGCTTTTCACCTAAAAGATAAGGAACAAGCGGATGCATACCGGCAGTTGTAAAAAGAACAGAAGGGTCATTTTCCGGAATTAAAGACTGTCCGGAAATCTCAGCATGATTTTTTGATTTAAAAAATTCGATATACTTCGAACGTAATTCATTAGCAGTCATAATTAGATTATTTTATTCATTTAAGGACAAAAATTCAATAGAACGGCAAACGCACTGAAAAACTGCAGTAAATAATATTACGTCCGCCCGTACATCTACTCAACTTTTTTCAATGCTATTTTCTTTAAAACTACCGGCTGGGATTCTGTCTGGAAGAAGCCGTCAGGGCGGACTATTACTGAGTGCAGGACAATCGTTTCTTTATCATCAAGCGTAATATCCTTCGTTTTTCCGCGGCGGTCTGTTTCTGTTTTTTTAATCTTGCCGTAACCTGCAATATACCAGCCGTTAAGATATTTTGTATCTGTGTCACTTCTGAACTGAAGAAGTTTTGTTTCAGACACAGTACTTACCATAAAGCGGCCTGCATCAGAAAAACCTTCACCTTCAACTTTATAAGAATCCTGCGTAAACACAAAATATGACTGGTCGCCTGAAAGCCAGGCAGGACCTTTTACGAGTGTATCAAGAGCTTTTACTGATTCATTGTCTGATTTTTCCGGGGTAATCTTCGCCGTAAGTTTTTTATAGTTTCCGTCCCAGAGGGTGCTTTCACCGATAATCATGCGGACATCATCCTGAATGCGGATGCGGATTTCATCTACATTAACAAGTGAAATATCAAAACGGCGCTGAAGGTTTTCAATTGATTTATTGATTGAAGAAAAATACATTCCGTTACGGCGGAGGTTTGAATTAAGCCATGAATAAACTTCTTCGCTGTCCTGGTAATGAAAGATAATCTCATGTGCATTCCAGTCAAAGAAAATACAGCGCATGCTGCCGTTTGTCATGTCAGTCTTGTACCACAGGCCGTCTAAGAATTTTGCAAAGGAGGCAACTGTTCCGTCCTGAATTTTAGCAAGTTCCTTGGCGGCAATACGGCTTCCTGTTACGCGGATCTGGCGCACCTGGGTATACTTTCCTTCCTCTTCATTCCAGTCATACATGGTCTGAATCTGGTCAAGTCTTGTACTGTCCTCAGGTCCGTCTGACGCATAAACCCAGACAGGAAAGCTGGGCGCTTTTGTCTGATTAAGTTCATAGGATTCATTGCGCTCTGACTGCTGGATAAAAATTGTTCCGTCGGCTTCAAAATCACCGATTTTAGTCAGAATAAACTCATTGCGGCGGTTTCTTGAACCGTTAAAAATACACAGAACAGAATGACCGTTATCTGTAACTCCCTGATAAACAAGAGAATTTTTATGATTTCCCGTAACATCAAGGCTGGTACAGGCAAAAGTGCGGATTTGAGAAATAGTCGTAGCAATCCAGGCTGCGCGGATATAAGTTGCAGAAGAAGGATTATAAAGGCCGACAATGAGTCCCAGAAAAGGACTTTTTGAAGTTTTTACGATGTTAATCTGATCGTCAAAACCGTCACTGTCTATGTCCATTGTTACAATATTTAAAAGAGTCTCGTCATTTGCAAGTTCAATAAAAGAAGTCTGTTCAAATTCCTCGTAGTCATTGTCTCTTGATTCACGCAGCAATTCATCAGAATCAACAATCGGCGTAATGACCCTTGAACGCGACCAGCCGGAGTCTTTTATAAAAACATTTCTTGCAATCAGAAAAAGGGCAAGAAATGCAGCTACGGCAATAAAAATTACAGGTATCGTCTTTTTCATATTTTACAGTCTTTATTATATCTTTAATGAGCGTGGGCATTCAAGGTTACAGGATTTTTTCACAGAACTTTTTGAGCATATTGCGTTTTTTATGCAATTCTTGACATTTGTTTCTATATAAATACAATTTGTGTCATGATTAAGAATATCGAAATTTTCGAACACACCCCCGTTCCAAAGGCTGTTTTTAAGTTTGCCCTTCCAACAGTTTTAAGCATGATTGTTGCAGTTTTTTACAATATGGCAGACGCAGTTTTTGTCGGACTGCGCAATGATCCCAACCAGTTTGCTGCAGTAAACATTGCAACCCCGGTTTTCCTTTTTTTAATGGCAGCCGGAAATATTTTCGGCATGGGCGGCTCTTCATTCATAAGCCGTTCCCTGGGTGAAAAAAACCTTGACCGCGTAAAGACAATCTCTTCATTCTGCCTTTATGCAGGCATTTTTACGGGAATAGCCGGGGGAGCCCTCATCCTCTTTTTCATAAATCCCATTCTTTCGATGATAGGAACAAAGGAAGAAACATATCAGTTTGCCTTTGAATATCTTTCAATAGTTGCCCTGGGCGGACCGTTAATCGTAGTTTCAAACGCCTACACAAACATAATCCGCGGGGAAGGAGCAGCAAAAAGTTCAACGGCAGGCATGATGGCAGGTACACTTACAAATGTAATCCTCGACCCTATATTCATCCTTCCGTCTTTCCTCGGCATTCCATGTCTTGATATGGGCGTAAAGGGAGCGGCAATCGCAACCCTCATTGGAAATGCAGTAACAATTATAGTTTACATACAGCACATCACTTCAAAAAACTCCGCACTTACGGTAAACCCCAAGTATTTTAAAATCAGGGACGGCATCCTTAAGGGAGTTTTTACAATAGGACTTCCTGCTTCCCTTACAAACATACTCATGAGCTTAAGTTCCATTATCACAAACAACCTGCTGGCTTCATACAGCGAAGTTCAGGTTGCAAACCAGGCCTTAGCTGCCCTGATGCCCGCTGAAAACATAGTAAACGGAATAACCGTTTATAAATCAATTCCCATTGCAGCAATGGGTGTGGCATTAAAGGCAAACATGCTGGTTATTTTCATTATGCTTGGAATCGGAATGGGAATTTCCCCGTTAATAGGCTACAACTACGGTTCAAAAAATTTTAAGAGAATGAAATCCATAATAAAATTCTCAATCCTGGTAAATGTAATCACAGGCCTCATACTGACCACACTTTATTTTATCTTCACAAAACAGATAGTAAACATATTCTCAAAAGCTCCGGCGGTAGTAGAAATGAGTTCCTTCATGATTTATTCACTGATGGCTTCAAGTCCGATTCTGGGAATTCTTTTTGTACTTAACTTCAGCTTCCAGGCAATGGGTAAAGGGGCACAGTCACTCTTCCTCGCAGTTTCCCGCCAGGGCATAATCTTCCTTCCGCTGATTTTTATCCTCAACCACTACATAGGCCTTTTCGGAATCATCTGGGCACAGCCGGTGGTTGATTTTATTTCAGTGATAATTGCAATAATAATGTTTTCATTCATCGTAAAGACCCTCAAAAAAGAAGAAAAAGCCCTTCAGCTGTAATTTTTTACGGAGCTTTTTCCCGCTTTGCGAGCTTACGCGCAGAAGCGCTCCATAACAGGCAGCAGCCTTCCACAGCTGCCTGTTACGCCTGCGGCGGCTCTCCAATCGGGGCTAGAGGTCACAATTCACATCACGGCTTATAGAAAAACATCCGATAACACGGTACAATTCAGGTTGATTTTAATCATAGCTGCTAATGCTACACAAAGGAAAGCCAGCTTTCACAAAATTTCTAAGGACACATTTTTATGAAAAAAGTATTTTCAAGCATGCTTATCGTAATGATTTTAAGTTTTATCAGCTGCGAAACTGAAATTGTTAAATATATTGAAGTTGATAAATCTACACCGACAGAAATTTATACAGTAAGCTACGAAACGGAATACGGCACTTGTCCGGAAAGTTTTATGTTCCAAAGCGGTTATGAGCTTACGGAAGAAAAGCTGCCGGTACTGGAAGATACTTTAACTCATAAGTTTATGGGTTGGTATTTTCAAAATAATTTAATCAAAGCAGGAACAAAATGCCGGAATAATTTGGTTTTAAAAGCAAAATGGCAGCAATATGCACTTTTAATGGAATATAATCTGCTGACAGATGCTGTCATAAATCAAAATCCCAGTTCCATTCTTATCGAAAATTTACCCTACACTTTAAAAAAACTTGATGATTATTCTGATAAAACTTTTTTTGGATGGATGAATGAAAAAAAAGAAATTGTCAGCCAGATAACTTCTTTTGAAGCCAATAGTTTAAAGTTAACTGCAATGTGGAATGATAACAATTGTACATATTATTCCGTAAATCATTATCTGGAAAATGCAGATGATGATAACTTCACGCTTGCAGCAACGGAATGGCTAAGGGGAGATATAGGACAGAGAACTTATGCACAACCCAAAACAATTGAACATTTTACTGCAGGTAACGTAGAACAAAAGAGACTTGAAAATGAAAATACTGAAATAAATATTTTTTATACAAGAGAAATTATCACGAAAAATGTCTCCATTCGATACAGTTACAAAATAATGGATCCAGAATTTGATGAGGAAGGGCAGATTTCGGGATATTATGAAACTAATTATGGTTTTCCTTCCCGTACATATCATCAGATTGAAGGAAAGTATGGAAGTACAATAGATTTATCTGCAGCACCTCCTGTAGATCTTATAGATGGATTTGTTATAACTGGTTATGATAACGAAATAAAAATGCTTGATAACTCGGATGTTTATATATACGCCGTTTCAAAAAAAACTTTTTATCATTCCCACGATACTCTGTCAGCGATACCGAGCGAGTATATATATTTACCAATAACATATAGAGACTTCAGAAACTTTTCTGAAAGTGGAACAGGCGACGGCTTTATCAATCACGAACAGTCCATTTTATATGGTGCACCATTTGAAGAAGGTTACGGTCATCCAAACTTTGGTATAAATAATGATTATTGCAGTAAATATCATTTTACCCCCCCCCTTAAACAAAAAGATGTTTTTGCTCGTGAATTAGACAATAATGGAAAACCTGTTTTTTTAGCTCCATCACCAGATTATAATGATTTAACAGCAGCTTCAGTTAATACCTGGTTTAATACAATTCCCGGCTTAAATTATGTTGTTAAATCCAGTCTTTTACTGCTATTAGAAGATAACATCGGGCCTGCTTTCTCACACACAAATAATAATTTCACACCATTAGACAATCAGGGGTATAGCAATACAGATAACGTTCATAATCATAACACAACATGGACGGGAGAAATAGAATTTTATACAAGAGCAGACTCTGACTTTAACATAACAGTTAAAACATCAGTCATACATTGCTGGCTGTATGCAAACGGAAAACTTATGTTTAGCGCAGGAGGAGCCGGATTAGAGGAAGCTGCTTTTTATCTACATAACTACTACGCCCCAGAAGGTGATTCAGATGACCTAAAACCTCTCGAAAGAGATCAATTAGTACAAATAAAAATTTTCCTGGTCAGCCGCTTCAAAGACTTTGACGAATTATCCGGCTACGGCAAATTTTATCTTTTCCTAGGTGGCATTTCTGATATTTATTATTCAGAACCTGAAAATTAAAAAAAATTGAAGTTCAGGCTAATCTTGCATAAAACGCAACATTAAATTAAAAATATTTCACTTTACGCAATAATTAAAATTCCATATACTTTTCCCATGAGAAAGCGTCAGGGATTGGAGCACCTTTAGTCCGGCGGGCAGAGGCACGACGGATGAGCCGCGCAAGACGGCGAAGTGCGCAAAGCCCGGCCCTGAGCGGAAGGATGAGAGCGTAAAACGCGAAAAGCCTGAAGCGAAGGGAGACGCCCTTAAAACAATTAAAATTATTTTTTATGGAGAAAATAAAAATGGGAATCAATTACTTTAACTCAATTCCATGGCGTGAAGCACGTCTTCAGCTTGGACACTGCCGCTCAATGGCAAAAGAAGAATTCGCTGACGGCGTAAAGGCTCTTCAGGGCAAAAAAATCGTAATCGTAGGATGCGGTGCCCAGGGCTTAAACCAGGGACAGTGTCTGCGTGACTCAGGTCTGGACGTTTCATACGCTCTGCGCGAATCTGCAATCACAGAAAAACGCCAGTCATGGAAAAACGCTACTGAAAACGGCTTTAAAGTTGGTACATACGACGAACTTATTCCGACTGCTGACCTCGTAGGAAACCTTACTCCGGACAAGCAGCACTCAAACGTAATCGCTGAAGTTCAGAAAAGAATGAAGAAAGGAGCTGCCCTCTGGTATTCACACGGCTTCAACATGATTGAAGAAGGCATGCAGATCCGCCCGGACATCACTGTTGTAATGTGTGCTCCAAAAGGTCCTGGTACTGAAGTATGGCACGAATTCCAGCGCGGATTCGGTGTACCTGATCTTATCGCCGTTCATCCTGTAAACGACCCTGAAGGAAAGGGCTGGGCAATTGCAAAAGCTCTGGCAGTAGGTATGGGCGGAAGCAAGGCCGGTGTTCTTGAATCTTCTTTCGTTGCAGAAGTTAAATCTGACCTTATGGGTGAACAGACTATTCTCTGCGGTATGCTCCAGGCCGGAACAATCGTATGCTACGACAAAATGGTAAGCGAAGGAATCGCTCCTGAATACGCTACAAAACTCCTTATGCACGGCTGGAACGTAATTTCAGAAGCCCTCAAATGGGGCGGTATCACAAACATGATGGACCGTCTTTCTAACCCTGCAAAAATCAAGGCTAACGAACTTTCAAAGGAAATCAAAAAGCTCCTCGCTCCACTCTATCAGAAGCACATGGATGACATCATTTCAGGCAAATTCTCAAGCACAATGATGGAAGACTGGAAAGCAGGCGACAAAGACCTTCTTACATGGCGTGAAAACACAGGAAAACTTGCCTTCGAAAAGACTGAAGAATCTAAGGAAGAAATTTCAGAACAGGAATACTTTGACAAGGGTATCCTGATGGTAGCCATGGTAAAAGCAGGCTGCGAACTTGCATTCGAAACAATGGTTGACGCCGGAATCAAGGAAGAAAGTGCTTACTACGAATCCCTCCATGAAGTTCCGCTTATCGCTAACCTCATCGACCGCAAGCGCCTCTACGAAATGAACCGCGTTATTTCTGATACAGCAGAATACGGCTGCTACCTCTTTGCAAATGTTGCAGCACCAATGATGGCAAAAGACCTTATGCCTCACCTGCACACAGACGTAATCGGTAAGGGTCTGGACGTTAAGGACAATTCAGTAAACAACACAGAACTCGTTAACGTAAACGCAGAAATCCGCAACCACCCGATCGAAGTTGTTGGAAGAAAATTAAGAGCATACATGACAGCAATGAAACCAGTTTTATAATGAAATTATAAAACTGTTAGGCACGGGCAGTTAATTCATCGCATCAGATGACTTACACCCGTGCCGTACGACAGTAAAAGCCGGCCACTTTGCTGCAAAGCAAAGTGCACATATCCCGGGCATTAAATCCTGCCCGGGATTTTTTTTTGCCCGGACCGCTTTCCGAAATACATTTGAAAATTAATTCTCTCCATGCTAGTATAATAAACAGTTATAATTTTACTTTAAGGGAGAGACATTTTGAAAAAAAATAATTTTGCCACCGTTATTTTTGCAGGCTGCACGTTTTTTCTGATTTCCTGCCAGAACTTTTTAAACGGCGCTGATATAAAAACAAAAATTGACACAACTACTTCTTATGCAAAACTCTCTTCAGTTAATGTTCTTTCAAACTGCGACACTCTTTTTGGAAGTTTTACGTCAGAAACAAAGCAGACAAGAAAAGTATCTGAATCCTTTCAGGTCGAATTTAAGACTGCCCCTTCCGTAACTTTTTTAGGCTGGCAGGCTTTTTCAATGAATAAAGACGGCTCACTTAATGCACTCCCGGAAAGTGACGTAAGTTTTAGCGACCAGGGGACCGTTGCAAGCGATTCTCTTTACAGGGCAAAGGTAAAAATATTAAAGGCGGTTTCTGATGTCTATATTAAGCCGGTTGCAGTACACACCAACCCCGCTTCAACCCAGACCTCCTATTCACACACGCCCTTAATTCTGACTTTCAGTATTAATATTGAAAACAGTACAGCCCTTACAGACATGAGCGTTATTTTCAGCGGCGAAGATATTACAGATAAATATTTTGACCCTCCTGCACTGTCAAAAACAGAAGCATCAGTCACCTTAAACCCTCAGGGAAACTGCTTAAAGGAATTTATTGAATCACAAAATCTAAGTTTTGCAGATTTTAAAATAAGTTTTTCTACTGCCACAAGCATACAAAGCGGAAGCAGATCCTACTCTCTTTCTGAATTTACTGCAACCGTACGCTACAGTCCGAACACAGAGTCTGCTCCACCGGTAGAAAGGGAGCTTTTTCTGACCCGCAAAGCAGTCACTTCGCCGGAGGATGTAGCTGCCATAGAGAATGATGACAGATTTATTCAGGGTTCCATACCAAATAATAACGATAAACTACTGAATAACCGGACCGGTAAAAACCTCTACATCTACGGTAATTATGATGACTATGACAGCGGAATCCGCGGAGTAAAAATTACGGAAAAAAATATCGAAAAAACCGATTCATACAGTCACCTCTTCTTACCGTCATCACAGGGGACAAGTTTTATATGTGACGGCCTTTACAATACACAGTTTATAATTGAGTGCCCGCTTAAATCAGAAGACGGACTTATAAACCTGACTGTCGATATTATAGACCTGGCAGGAAATATCAATACACAGAAATATACGATAATTAAATGTACTTCGATAAATTTTAACAGTTATACAAGTATAGACAACGGCTATGCAAATGGCACAGATTTTCAGAATCTATATGAAACTGCCGGTCAGACTTTTAATGAAGAGGATTATCTGAAAAAAATCAGGTCCTTTCAGATACATGATAATTATATCGAAAATTATGTTTATAATATAAATTTGTTTGGTGAAAAAAGAGTGGATTATATTACTAAACATTTCAAGCTGACGCTTTCATATACAGACAGCACTAATAAGAATGTAGAAGAGAAATTAGAATATGACTCCGATTTTTACGTCTGGCAGTTTACCCTCAATACCGATACGGTTTCCGGCCAGTCTTTTACCCTTACTGCTGAAGACGATATGGGTAACAAAGAAGTTCTTGACTTCACAATTCCTGATAAATCACAGTTAAAATATTACTTTAAGACCGAAACCGACACAGAAAGCGGAGAAAAGTATAATTTTGTCTGCTTTGTCGAGGACAGCACAAAGTGGAAGCTGGGAAAAAAGATTTTACTTTACAAAGATAAAGACGCAGCAAATTCACCAGTCTACGCTGAATATCACCACGACAACAGCCCTGAGATTTTTCTGGATGATTCTAACATAACAAAAGAATACTCACTCATTCCAGGCCTTGTAGACTTAAATCAGAACGTTTTCTATGTAGAATATGATAATGATTTTTTTACCCTTGATTCAAATCAAAATTCCGTAAAACCAGACGGAGTTCGAATCAAGGGGTACAGTATTGAAAAAAGCACAGAAAAGATATTTACTAATGTTCCTGCCCTCAAGATAACAGTAACTCTTGCCAACGGTGAGCGGGAACGTTTTGATTCTGTTTTAATTCCATACCTGTTCAACTTTCAGGGTAACATCAATTTTAAGGAAGAAGAAAGTTCTGCAGAATTCCTTATCCCGACGCGCGATCTTTATGAAACTGATTTTATGTTCCAGATTTATGGAATAAAGGACAAGGCGCAGTCTGAAACTTCTGACTATACAATTCCGCAGCTTTCTGCCTCTGATACACAATATGACAATATTCCGATAGATTTTGATAATGATGATATTAAAAGGGAAAACTGGGAATACTACACAGTAACCATCAGGGACTTCCAGACAGGCCCTGAAAGCGCAGTAATTACCATACCGGGAAGTTCAAAAACTTTTATTGCTGACGAAAGCACTGGCTTTACCGTAAAAATTCCAGTCAGAAATCCTGAACCTGCCGTATACATTGACGATACAAAATATATTACCTACACCTTTGATACTTCCTTTGACTATGTACTGAAGGACCGTGCAGGGAATATTACATCAGGAACTAAAAGCACACAGGCCCTCATCTCTCCTCTTAAAGAAATACGCTACTGCCCGGCAGTTGAAAAAATAACTGAAACAAGCGGAGGCTGGAGCATCACAAGTGAACCATGGAAACTTCCTTCATGGGAATATAATATATCAGATTTGATGTACACTCCTGATACCTTTACAGTATTTATCTTTAATAACGACAGCGGCTGGAACTATTACTCAAGCGAAACAATCAGCAGTGACGCAGAAAATAATATGACGGATAAGTCAGTTGTGCCCTATGTTTACAGAACAACATTAAAGAGCAGCACAATTCCTCAAAATTCCTTCGTAAGGATTGAAGCTACTTCTACCTTGTATCCAAACAAAATGTCCCGCGCTTCCTACGCTCACACAGGAACAAAAGCAAGTTCCGGAAAATATGACTACATTCAAATGCTCTCAAAAAATACCGTTCTTGTTGCATCAGATGCTCCGGCTTTAGTTTACACTGCCGCAACTTCAAAGAGTTATGAAGAATGCAGGGACTGGACATGCTATGACTGGGAATTTTTTAACGACAGGGCCGGCTTTAAGCAGATGGACTTTTCTTCAAGCCCTGTACCGCAAAAATACACAATAAATCTTGACGAAATCGACGGGGGCCAATGCTACTGCGTAATAGCCCACTTTGCAAACGGCACAAGTGCTTTAAGTGAAGTAATGGAAAAATAATTCCGGACTTCACCCCTCACCTCCCGCAGGTATTTTACGGCAGATATTCTCTGTTGATATTCTTAAGGGAAGCCAGGAGCATTTCCTTTGCCCTTCTGTCGCCTTTTGTAAGGGCTTCAAGACGGGCTCTGGCGTCTTTTCTGCCTGAATTGTCCTGATAAGTGCAGGTGCAGGTTGTATTTATATAGCCCTGGCTTTCTGCATGTTCTATTATTGTCTGAACGTCCACATAGCAGAGGGGACGAATTAATGAAAGAGGATATTTTTCATAGTTTAAACGGGGCGGCATGGTGGACAGTTCGCCTTTTTTGAGCATGTTCATCAAAAGTGTCTCTAATATATCATCCAGATGATGTCCCAGGGCAATTTTATTGTAACCTTCACGCAGGGCATAGTGAACAAGTTCATTACGGCGCTGCTGTGAACACCAGTAACAGCTCATCTTAAAGCCTTCTTTTACACGGTTTTTAACATCAACAAAATAATCGGTTACTTCAACACCCCAGCTTTTCATAAGTTCACGAAGTTCATCTGACATTGAGCCCGGGGCAAAATCATTTTCAATATGAAGTGCCGTGAAAGTAAAATTACAGTCCTTACGGCGCATTCTGTTGGCAAAATATTGAATGAGTGCAGTTGAATCTTTTCCGCCTGACGCCCCGACAAGAATACGGTCTCCGTCTTCAATCATGTGATAATCGAAAACTGCCTTATCAATTATACTATAAATTCTAGGCTGACTCATAAGTTAATTAAATTTTCCCTTCAGGATAACGCCGCCGTTTGCAGTTGTTTCTTTTTCAACCTTAACAGACTTTTTTGAAGAATCTTCTTTTGCATCACTACTACCGTCTTTATAACGGGTCTGAACAGTCATCTCAGATTTTATTTTATCAAGGGCAGGATTTAACGCACGAAGAACAGCCTCCATTACACAAAGAATTTCCTCATCAGCATCGGGACACTGAATAAGTTTTTCGTAAGTCTCATAAATCTGAATATAGGCATGATTCACCTTCGTATAGTCACTGTTATAAACTTCAACTTTATTCATTTGATTTCTCCTGAAGCAGACTTCTCTTTAGCCTAAGAAAGCCTTAATTTTATCAAGATTCTTAAGTGCAGTCCTTCTTCCCTCATCATAAACTCTCTGTAAAGCCTCAGGTTTAAGTTCAGTCCGTCCGATTTCAAGAGGCTTTTCAGGAGCAATTACAAATGCATTACCTTCTTCCCTGCGCTTAAAGACATATTCCCGTTCTTCATTATAAACGTTATGGCGGTTAAACCAGGCTTCCATAAGCAAAGGATATTTTCTTAAGGCAAGTTTTATCAGAAACTTAAATCCGCCGGGCTTTTTAGTGAATTCTTCAGGCTGAGTCAGAACAACAACATTTTTAACAAAACCCAGATTTTCAAAAGCCTTAAGAGGAATTGAATCCGTCATTCCACCGTCTAAATACTCTTTTCCATCAATTTTAACGGCATGACTTACCAGCGGTAAAGACGCACTGGCCCTCATATAATCCATCTCAGCTCCACGACAGGTTTCAAGTTTTTTGAAAACAGGATTTCCTGTCTGACAGTCGCTTACAACACAGTAAAACTCAAGCGGATTAGAAGCAAAGGTTTCCCAGTCAAAAGGATCAAGTTCTTCAGGCAGCTTTTTATAACAGAAATCAGCACCGAACAGATCTCCCGTTAAAAAAAGGCTTCTAAGTGAACAATAACGCCAGTCACGCCCGTATTTTTTATTATAACGAAGTGCCCTTCCTGCCTGTTTAGATTTTAAATTGCAGCCGAAAGTTGCCCCTGCACTAACCCCTACAGCACCGTCAAATTTAATTGAATTTTCAAGAAAAACATCAATAACGCCGGCAGTAAACATACCGCGCATGCCGCCGCCTTCCATAACAATTCCAGTTTTCATCATTAATTCCTAAAAATCAGAGTTCACAACACAGTTCTTGCCGTGCTTTTTTCCGTAATAAAGTCTTTCATCAGCCTTACGGATAGCTTCTTCATATTCACCTAAATCTTCGCCTGTAAACATTCCGGCAGTAACAGTTACATGAATCTCTTGATTATCATAATAAACTGTATTATCACGGATTTTAGAACAGATCAATTCAAGATACTCATAAGCATTTTTTTCATCAGTCTGAGGCATATAAAGAATAAACTCCTCACCTCCCCAGCGTACAGGAATAAAATCCTTAGAAGCGGAATCTTCGATTAAAAGACTGACAGTTTTAAGGACACAGTCGCCTGCCTGATGACCATAAGTATCATTAACTTTCTTAAAATCATCGATATCAAAAATCGCAATGGTAAAAGGACTTTCATTTTCAGTTTTATTGCGGCGCATGATATGTTCAAAAAAACGCCTGTTAAAAAGACCTGTCATTAAATCATGATTAGAATAGTAAGTTAATTTATCGTTTGCAGAATTAATTTCATAAATATATAAATTTGAAATATAAAAAAGAGTAAAAAGCGTAATTCCAAGATTAATAAAGCCGATTAAATTTCTCGTCCTCTCAATAACAGAAAGGTACTCAGGAAAAAGACAGAAATTTTTGAGATGAATGCAGTAAATTGCTACTGCATAAACAATACCGATTCCCTGAAAAATATGTTTAAGATTTTTCTTTGGCGGCAGGAGATAAGAAATTACGGAAATCATTCCGATTACATAAAAAATATAAAAATAGGCACAGCCCGTAAAAAGATCACTGATAAAAGAAAAAGTAATTATTTCAAAATACGCAAATATTACATATAGATCCGAATTCTTTTTAAAAAGATGAATCACAAAAACATAAAAAAAACAACTTAAAACATTAAGAATCAAAAGCGGAAAAATTCCAAGATAATAAAAAAGAGCGCAGTTAAAAGCATGCACAAAAAGGCACATGACAAGAAAAAGCAGGGTCTTTTTCTCAGAAAGAAAATCCATGAAGTTTTTACACATAATATCTCCGCCTTAAAAAGATATTATAATTATATCACAAATCCAGAAATTCTTCCAAAAGCAAATGGTATAAGAAAAGTTCAGTAAGTTTTGCCATCAGGCAGCAAAAACACTCTGCCAGAAAAGGCCCTCTTTCACCCGAAAAGCTGCCTCTAAAATCCCGCTTTCCGCGGCTCCGGCGTCACAGCGCCTCCGGTAGCCAGGCCGTCCGTGTCCGTCCCGGCTACCCGCTTTCCGCGGCCGCTACAATCGGGGCTGGGATTTTTTTGGGGAGATAAATCATTGGGAGAAGAAAAAGCTGGCAGCTACCTACTTACAAAGCGCTTTGCGCTTTGTGGGGCGCATGGTATATTTACTTTCGCTAAAGCGAAAGGCGCCACCCGCATTACATGCGGAAAAGTAGGTATAATTCTGACTCAGCAAGACATTTACTGAGGATTAAAATATTACTGATGTTTAAAATAAAAAAAGCTGGCAGCTACCTACTTAAACAAAACTTCGTTTTGTTTGAATGTAAGGAAGGATTATATTTTCGCTGGCGCGAAACTCATTACCCGCATTACATGCGGAAAAGTAGGTAAAATTCTGACTCAGCAAGACATTTACTGAGGATTAAAATATTACTGATGTTTAAAATAAAAAAGCTGGCAGCTACCTACTTAAACAAAACGCTCCGCGTTTCGTTTGAATGTAAGGAAGGATTATATTTTCGCTAAAGCGAAACTCATTACCCGCAGTGCAGACCTGCACATGCGGGAAAGAAATTTTACTGATTCTTTTCTGATTTACTGTGGCTATGAAATTCAACAGGACAAAAAAAAAGCTGGCAGCTACCTACTTTCCCGCATGTGCAGTATCATCGGCGTAAGAGAGCTTGACTTCCGTGTTCGGAATGGGAACGGGTATTACCTCTCCACTATGGCCACCAGCATTTTAATCTGATTAATTTGTCTTATGCATTCAAGTTATACAGGCCTGCATAAAACTTTTTTGTAAAAGTCTTTTCGAAAGAAACTTAAGGTACACATCCTTTTTTAAGGATGGAAACG
>DGGY01000045.1 GCA_002392405.1 Treponema sp. UBA3862
TTTGCCGTAAGGTGAACAGAATTTTGAATTGAATAAAAAAATCCGCGATCAAAAAATAATCGCACAAAACCAACAACCTGGGCGCCATGGATGGCGCCAGTCAGGACAGAAAACATAGTTTTCTGTCGAGTGAAAAAATTCCGCGATTAAATAAAACTAATCGCAAAAAAAATTCAACAGGGCTCCATGGATGGCGTCAGTCAGGACAGAAAACATAGTTTTCTGTCGAATAAAAAAAATCCGCGATCAAAAAAAATAATCGCACAAAACCAATAACCAGGGCGCCATGGATGGCGCCAGTCAAGACAGAAAACATAGTTTTCTGTCGAGTGAAAAAATACAAGGATGTATTTTTTCACTCAATATTCTTCCCCTGCTCACGGATGTTTTCTAACGCATCCTTGGCATTTATGACCATCTCTCCTACTTCCGTAAACTGATTTTTTGAACCTATTGTATTAATCTCGCGGTTTGCTTCCTGACAGATAAAATCAATTCTCTTTCCGGGAACCGGATTTTCAATAAATTCCTTACGAAGGGCTGCCAGATGGCTTGAAAGCCTTACAATCTCTTCATTAATTGTATATTTTACCATCATTGCGGCAACTTCGCTCATAATTCTGTTCTGGTCCGCATTTTCACCCAAAAGTTCATTAAAACGGGATGTAATCTGCTCCTTGAACTTTTCTTCAATTTTTGGCTGCCAGTCTTTAAAAAATACTGCACATTTATCAAGAACATCGAGTTTTTTCAGAAGGTCTTTCTTAAGATTTTCCCCTTCCTGCTTTCTGAAATTAAGGAACTGTTCAAAAACTTCATTGAAAACACCTTCAATCTTTTTCCAGTAACTTTCAGCATCATATTCATGCGTAATATTCAGGACACCGTCCTGACTTATTATTAAAGAAAGCGGAATTTTTTCTTCAGGCTTCCCCAGGGCCTCATTGATTTTTTCTATTGCCCTGTAATACATTACCGCAGCCTGAGGGTCAGGATTTACACTTGCAGTTGAATTTTTGTCTTTTACGCGGATAGTAAGATCCACTTTTCCACGCACGATTTTTTCTGAAACAATTTTTCTAAGTTTTGATTCAAGCGGGTTTAAAAATGAAGGCAGGTTTATACTCAAATCCAGAAAGCGGTTATTAACTGATTTTATTTCAACGCTAATCTGAGTATCTTCAACAACGGTTTCCTTAAAACCATATCCTGTCATGCTGTTCATTGTATTTTCCCC
Source organism: Treponema sp. UBA3862 (assembly GCA_002392405.1). Classification (GTDB taxonomy): domain Bacteria; phylum Spirochaetota; class Spirochaetia; order Treponematales; family Treponemataceae; genus Treponema_D. The sequence goes on from DGGY01000045.1 coordinate 1,238, forward strand.
CGCACAAATTTTATTTTTTAAACATCTGTAAGATTTTAGTTCCTACCTGCCAGTTATTTCCGGCACCCATGGTTACAAAAACATATCCGTCAGGATACTCACTTCCGCTTTTTTCATTAAGCATTTCAAAGCCTTTCTCTGCCGCTTCGTCAAACTCACCGCAGTAAGTAACATCCTTATGATATTTTGAGGCGTGTTCTGCAAGGATTTCTCCCGTAACCTTAGCCGCAGAAGCATCCTCACGTGCACTTCCGTAAATCTTATTGATTATTACACGGTCTGCACTTTCAAAACTTGAGGCAAATTCTTCAAGAAGTGCCTGTGTTCTTGTATATGTATGGCTCATAAAATCAACAATAATTTTGTGGCCTTTATAAAATTCACGGTAACCGGCAAGTGTCGTTTTTATTGCAGTAGGATGATGACCGTAATCATCAATAAAAATTATTTCCTGCCCATGTTTATTTACTGCCCTTCCTGTTATCTCACTGCGTCTTTTACCGCCTGAAAAATTTTCAAGTCCGTCTTTGATATTTTTAATATAATCAAAAGTGTTTTTTCCTGCAGACTTAAGAATCTGCATATTTAATGCAACAGCGGCACATGCATTTAACACATTATGTCTTCCAGGAACGCTTATAAAACATTCTCCTGCTGCTTTTACTGTAAAATACTGCCTTCCTTTTTCAACACGTCCAAAGGTTAATTTGTAATCTCCGCCTGCGCCTTCTCCGTAAGGAATTAAAACAAGGTCAGGCCGCTTATTTTTTGCAAGAAGAGCCGCCTCAACTGCTCCTGCTTCATCGGCACAGTAAATCAATTGTCCGCATTCGGGAAGCTTACAGATATAATCAACAAAAGCATCACGTATGTCTTCATATTCAGGATAATAATCCTGATGGTCACTTTCTACAGAAGTCAAAATGATTTTCTGCGGGCAGAACGACATAAAATGTCTCTGGTATTCACAGGTTTCAGCAATAAATACAGGTTTACCGAATTCCTTGCACTTTGCGATATCTTTGCTCGTAAAAGTGCAGCCGCCAAAAGAAGAAATTATGCTTCCTGCAAGTACCTGACCGCTCAGTTTTAATTCCTTAAAGATAGAACCGCAGAGTCCTGTAGTTGTTGTTTTTCCATGAACACCGCAGATTCCGCAGGAATAGGCTGTCTGTGAAATTGCTCCGAGAGCCTGTGTATATAAAAGACAGGGGATATTTTTTTGTGAAGCCGCTATAAGGTCAGGATTTGATTCAGTGCTGTAAGCAGAAGAATAGATGACAAGTTTTATGTCATCAGTAATATTATCTTTTGAAAAAGGCAGGGCCTTAATGTTAAGATTTTCAAGTATTTCGTCTGTATAAAAGCGCTCTGAAACATCACTTCCTGTTATCAAAGCTCCTCTGGCATGCAGGATTTCAACTAGCGCTGCAACGCCGGTACCTTTAATTCCTACACAGTGAATATGAATGCCATTTAAATCTGAAGGAAGTTTTGCATAATCCATAATTATCCCCATTGAATGTATTTTAACCTTTTTAATGGTTATATTCAACGACAGGGAAATGAATTAAAAAACTGCGCCGGATGCGCAGGGCACAAGTTACCGGCTTAAAAAAGCCGGTAATGAGGGTTACCGAACCCGGAGCAGCCGGAATAACGCCCTTAAAAAACTAGGCTTCTACATTAACGCCGTAATTTGTAAGCTGGAGGTACATCTGGTCAGCAAGTCCAAAACCTGCATTTTTTGTCATGGCTGTAGAATATTCATCAAAAAGCATGTCTTCATACATTTTTGTTGCAAAATTATTCTCACCGTCTGCCTTAAGGACTGTTTTTCTCATCTGGCTGACCATCATTTTTACAAAATAACTTTCGATTTCAAGTGATTTTTCGTAGAGTTTAGAAGTGCGGTCAATTGTTCCCTGCTTTACATTTGGATTTGCCTGATTTGCTGCGGCTCCAAGAGGGGTACTTTTTTTATCATTAATTGACCTGAAAGTTCCTGCAAAACCGCTGCCATAATCTCCGTTAAGGCGGCCTTCAGGTAAAACCTGGTCAGAAGCGATATTTGAACCTATAGATGAAGCTTCACCGTAAACTGAACGGATTAATTCTTCAAATTTTCCTTTTTCTGAAGAAATACGGGCACTTGTCATTGCCCCCTGTCCATTTGTAATTGAGCTTATTCCACCTACAGTCATTTACGCTTCCTTATAATTATCTCTTAAGATTTACTGCTGTACTGAGCATTGAATCTGTTGTCTGAATTGCCTTTGAGTTAAACTCGTAAGCTCTCTGTGCAACAATCATCTGAACCATTTCATTTACTACTGAAACGTTAGACATTTCGACAAACTTATGCTTTGTAACGCCAAAACCTTCAAAACCAGGACGTCCTGCAATCGGCTGACCTGATGCATTTGTAACCTTGTAAAGATTGTCACCTGCCCCTTCAAGCCCCGCATTGTTCGGGAAGCGGTAAAGTTCAAGCTGTGCTACATCAATCGGATCATCCTGACCGAAAATTTTTACTGTAACACGGCCGTCATCTGCCACTGTAAGAGTGTGAATATCATAGCCTTCAGGGAGGATTACTTCAGGCATTACGCGCAGCCCGTTTGAATTAACAAGCTGACCGTTCATGTCAACTTTAAAAGAACCGTCCCGGGTATATGCATAGCTTCCGTCATACTGCTGAACACGGAAAAATCCATCGCCTACTACTGCAATGTCAGTATCTACGCCTGTATTCTGCAGAGATCCCTGTGTAAAAATTCTCTGAGTTGCGGCAACTTTAACACCGGCTCCCTGCTGGATTCCTACCGGAGTTACTGTATCTTCTGTTGCAGGAGTTCCTGCAAGCTTAACGTTCTGATACATAAGGTCTTCAAATTCAACACGCTGCTGCTTAAAGCCTGTAGTATTAACATTTGAAAGGTTATTTGAAATAGCATCCAGGTTTGACTGCTGTCCGTTCATACCTGTTGCGGCTGTCCATAAACTTCTTACCATTTTTTATTTCTCCTTACAAATTACTAGCGGACTGAAGCAACCTTAGTCCAGAGAGTTGACATCATTGAGTCCTGGCTCTGAATTGTTTTCTGGTTTGCTTCATAAGCGCGGTTAACTTCTATCATTCTGACCATTTCATTAACAACATTAACGTTGCTTGTTTCCATATAGCCCTGGAGCATCTTAGGACGCTCCTTCCCTTCAGCAATAAATGCATCGCCTGAGATTTCATTTGAAGACCAGAGGCTGTTACCCATTTTTTTGAGGTAACGGTCATTTTCAAAACGGACAACACGTACACGGTCAATAAATTCACCTTCTTTTGAGTAAATCATGCCGTCTTCGTTAATCATAAATTTATCATCTTCAACATGAATGTACCCGTTTTCTCCGAGAAGAGGATATCCGTCTTTTGTCTCAAGAATACCTTCTTTCCCTAAAAGAAAGTTTCCGTTTCTTGTGTAGCGTTCTCCAAGAGGAGTTTCAACGGCAAAAAAGCCCTCACCGCCTAATGCAAGGTCTGTAGCAGAACTTGTTGCACGGAAAGAGCCCTGTTCAAATTCAGTAAAATTTTCGTTTGTTTCAACTCCAAGACCAAGTTTACCGATTACAGGAGCGGCATCTGCTGAGCCCATTGAAGTTTTATATACTCCGTCAGCTTCAGTTCTTCTTAAAAGCAGTTCTGAAAAACTCTTGCTGACTGAAACATCTCTTTTAAAACCTGCAGTATCAACATTTGCAAGGTTGTTTGAAATAGCATCCAGCCTGTTCTGCTGAGCATTCATTCCGCTGGCGCCGATGTACCATCCTCTGATCAATTTTTTTCTCCATGTGTTTTTTGATTTAAGGAATTTTAATAAAGAAAACCATTAAAACGCTTTCCGGCATTTTAAAAGTCCCTAAAAAAATCCCTTACTTAAAATATCGGTTTATAAAATATTGAGTTTAGCGAATTCCGAGCACTGAAAAAGCAATATTTTATAACAGTAAATTAACGGAATAAAAAAAAAGATTAACAGTATTTTTTACTTTTTCTACAAATAAATGTGTTATAATGAGTTAACTTAAAATAAATAAAAGATTTTGCTGGAGAGGTCAAAATTTTTTACTGCACCGGATTCTAGAAGTGATACTTATTTCGGCATTAATTTTTATACTTGCTGTACTGGCAGTTCTTCTTGTTATTTCAAGAAAACGCCTTAAAGATTATATTTTAAAGGACGAACTTACAGGTCTTTCTACAACAAAAAAATTTATTGAAGACGTAAGAAAAATCCTTGATAAATCGTCTCCAGGCGAATACTCCATTGTTTCATTAGATATTAATTCCTACAGATACATTACAGAAGCCTTCGGACAGGAAAAAGGCAATACCATTATCCGTGAATTAGGAAAGCACTTTAAGAAAACAGCCCCTGAAGGAACCCTGCTCTGCCGTAATTACAACGATAACTTCTCATTTTTTATGCACGCTACAATTCTGCCTGTCCTTGAAGATATGGTTGTAAATATGACTACAATTCCGGAAAACATAAAAAAAATGCTTCCGGACCATTTCAAACTTGAATTTTCAATCGGCGTATACGAAATAAAAGACCACAGTGAAGAAATTCCTTTGATGATGGATAAAGCAGAAACTGCCCGCAAAGCAGGAAGAAGCAGTTTAAATCCAAAAAGAATCTGTGTTTTCACTTCACAGATGGCAAATTCCACACAGCACGAAAAAGACATTATTTTTGACATGGAAAGAGCTTTCCAGGAAAAAGAATTCATTGTTTACTATCAGCCGAAATTTCATTTCGATACGGGCAAAATCATCGGTGCAGAAGCCCTGGTACGCTGGAACCATAAGAAAAAAGGACTTTTAACCCCTTCTTACTTTGTTCCGCTTTTTGAAAAAAACGGTTTCATTGAAAAAATCGATTTACTTGTTTTTGAGGATGTATGTCAGTTTCTTGACCGCTGGAATAAAAGCCAGAAAGACAAAAAAGAAAAACAGGCAATTACCATCAGCTGCAACCTTTCGAGAGTACAGCTCTATAATCCGGATGTTGCCAAAATATACAAAGAAATTGCATCAAAATACGAAATTGCACCTTCAAAAATTGAAATCGAGCTTACAGAAAGCCTCATGATGGACAACAAGGACAGGCTTCTTAAGGCAATGCATGAAATAAAAAATGCAGGTTTTTCAATTTCAGTGGATGATTTCGGCTCAGGCTTTTCTTCATTAAGTCTTTTAAAAGATATTCCTGCAAACGTAATCAAACTGGATAAAGAATTCCTTAATACACAGGATACAGAAAAAGAACATATCATCATAAACTCTGTCATCAATATGGCAAAAAACCTTGAAATGACGACCGTTGCAGAAGGTGTTGAAGATAAAAGCCAGTCAGAACTTCTTAAAAAAATGGGCTGCGACATTGTTCAGGGATTCTTCTATGCAAAACCGATGCCGTCTGATGAATTTGACAGTCTTTTACGAAACAGCACAGTACACCCTGAAAAAACTGCTGAATAAGACAAGAGCCGCACTTAAGTTTTGAGATTTTATTTGAAAACTGTGTAATTCAGACTTATAATTTAAAAAGCACACATACAAAATAATTGAAGCAGGAGTTTATTTTATGAGCAGCAATTCAACAGAAAAAACACGTGTAATTTCAATCATCCTTGGCGGCGGTAAAGGAACCAGACTTTACCCTCTTACAAAAGAACGCTCAAAACCGGCCGTTCCTTTCGGCGGAAAATATAGAATCGTAGATATTCCAATTTCTAACTGTATCAATTCAGGATACCGCAAAATCTACCTTTTAACACAGTTCAACAGCGCTTCATTACATCATCACATTACAAATACATTCCATTTTGACAATTTTTCAGGCGGATTCGTAGAAATTCTGGCCGCAGAGCAGACTCTTGAACACTCAGGCTGGTTTGAAGGTACTGCTGATGCCGTAAGAAAGAACATGGTTCACTTTAAGTCTGCAAATCCGACTCACTACATCATTCTTTCAGGCGACCAGCTCTACAGAATGAACTTAAAAGCCTTCATGGACAGTCATATCCAGAGCGGAGCTGACATCACAATCGCAACAACAGCAGTAAACAGACACGATGCTTCAGGTTTTGGAATCATGAAAATCGATTCCAAGAACAGAATTACTGCCTTCCAGGAAAAACCTGCAAAAGACCTGGATATTTCAGACTGGAAAATTCCTGCAAATGCCCGCGGAGACCTTCCTCCTGAAAAAGAATATCTTGCTTCAATGGGTATTTATATTTTCAATGCAAAAACAATGGAAGAAGCCCTGGACAACAACTTTACAGACTTCGGAAAAGAAATCATTCCTAAATCAATTAAATCAAAAAAAGTTAATTCATACATTTTTAACGGCTACTGGGAAGACATCGGTACAATCAGAAGTTTCTACAACGCCACTCTTGATTTAACTGAATACAATCCTGCATTTAACCTCTACGATGTTGAAGAACCGATTTACACCCACATGCGTAATCTTCCGCCTTCAAAAATCAACGGAGCAGAAATCGAAAACTCCCTCACTTCTGAAGGCTGCGTAATCACAAAAGCAAAACTCAAGCGTTCAGTAATCGGTGTACGTTCTGTAATTGAAAGCGGCTCAGAACTTGACGGTGTAATCATGATGGGTTCTGACTTTTATGAAACTGATTCAGTAAAAGAAGAAAATGAAAAATCAGGTAAACCTAATATCGGAATCGGTAAAAACTGCAAAATTGCGGGCACAATCATTGATAAAAACGCATCAATCGGAGACAACTGTCAGATTAATGTAAGCGGAAAAAAATACGAAGACGGTGACCACGGTATGTTCTACTCTGCCGATGGAATCGTTGTAATCAGAAAAGGTGCCGTAATTCCGTCAGGTACAATAATCTAAAATAAAGAATACAGGAAATAAAGCAATGCCGGATTCAATGTTCGATAAACTGGGAGATCTGCTCAGCGAAGCAATTGAATCCGGCAATTTTTTTAAAGAAAATCAAAAAGAAAATAAAGAAACTGCCGATAATTCTGTTGAAGGGTTAAAAAGACAGGAAAATGCTGACAATTCCAGTTATACCCGGGAGCCGGACTTAAAAACTACAGAACAAGCCGGTCTTGAAAACAATACAGATAGTATACAAAAGTATAAAAAACAAAGAAAAAAGCACAAAAACTCACAAAATAACGGTTATTCTGTATACAAAAGTATACAACTTAATAATAAAAATCAATTCAGTATAGTACCCCCGGTTGAAAAAGTTATAAAATATGCTCATCCTGAACTTAAAAAAGCCTGTACAACTGTAGAGGTGTTTGAAGGGATGACCTATGGAGAGGCAAAAAAACAGTATCATAAAAAACTGCTGCGCTATCATCCCGATAGAAATTCAGATAATGAGATTATGAAAAAGATTACAAAGAATAAAACAGATGAACTGGTTAAAGCCTGGGCTGTAATTGAAGCATGGTTTAAAGAAAATTAAATATCATCCTCGTCTGAGACCGCAAGACCGTATTCATTTAACTTTCTGTGAAGGGTTTTCCGCCCTATTTTTAATATGTCTGCAGTACGGCTTTTATTTCCGTTATTGGAACGAAGATTCTCAAGAATAATTATTTTCTCGGCTTCTTCGAGACTCAGTCCGAATGGAATTAAAATCTGAGATTCGTTTTTATCTTCATTAAGCTGAACCGTAAGGTCATCAGATGAGATTTCGTCTCCCTGACACATTACAACAGCGCTTTCAATACAGTGCTCAAGTTCCCTGATATTTCCAGGCCAGTCATAATTAAAAAGAATATTTTTTGCAGATTTTGAAAAACCTTTTACACTTTTTCCGTTTTCAGAATTGAATCTGGTAAGGAAAGAATTAAGCAGAAGAGGAATATCATCTTTTCTCTCTCTCAAAGGAGGAACCATAATTTCGATTCCCTTAAGACGAAAATAAAGGTCTTCACGGAATTTTTTATTTTTAACTTCATCTTCAAGTTTCTTATTTGTTGCGGCAATTACACGGACATCCACTTCAATTGTTTCTTCTCCGCCTACCCTCTCAAACTTTTTTTCCTGAAGGACACGCAGAAGTTTAACCTGTACCTGAGGATTGATTTCACCGATTTCGTCAAGGAAAATAGTTCCACCGTCAGCAAGTTCAAACTTACCTTTGTGAAGGCTTTCTGCTCCAGTAAAGGCTCCTTTCTCATGACCGAAAAGTTCACTCTCAAGAAGAGATTCGCTTAACGCTGCACAGTGGACTTTTATAAAAGGCTTGTCAGCACGGGATGAGCTCTGCTGGATTGCATCTGCAACAACCTCTTTACCAACTCCGCTTTCGCCTGTTATAAGGACAGAAATTTTTGAATCACTTACTTTCTGAATTAAAGTATTTACCCTCTGCATTGCAGGTGATTTTGAAACAAGTCTTCCGGCAGATTTTGTCTGCTTAACTTCTGTCAGTAGCTGCTCATGTTCAAGGCTCAACTCCCTGCCTTTAAGGGCACGCTTAACAACAAGTTCCAGATGGTCAAGATTAAGCGGTTTGGTAAGAAAATCGTAGGCACCATTATGCATTGCCTTTACTGCAGAATCGATTGATCCGTGACCAGTAAGAACAATGACTGGTATGCCAGGCATTTCAGCGGTAACTTTTTTTAATACTTCTTCTCCGCTGGTTCCAGGCATACGGAGGTCTGTAATAACGAGATCTATGTCACCCCGTGAAAGGTATTCAAGACCTTCATCTCCATTGGCTGCAATTTTTACATTATAGCCGTCCATTTCAAAATCGGCAGCAAGGCCTTCACGGATGTTTTTTTCATCATCAATAACAAGAATAGTAAATTTCATTTTTCACCCTGAGCGTTATTATGAGTAAGAAGTTTATTCTGAGTTTGTGGAACTGGAATTATAATTTTAAACTCCGTTCCTTTTCCCTGTGCAGAAGTGACAGAAATATCTCCGTTAAATTCTTTTATTATTTTGTATGACATTGCCATTCCAAGCCCTGTGCCGTTGGCTTTTGTGGTATAGTAAGGCTCAAACACCCTCGCTTGTACTTCCTCACTCATGCCCGATCCGTTGTCTGAAATTTTAAGTATAAACCTGTCATCTTTAACACTGCTTGAAACAGCAAACTTTCCTTTAACAAGTTCGCAGAAAGAATTTGATTTTATATTTGAATTAAATTTTTCTTCTATGGCTGCTAATGAATTCTGTGCAAGATTTACAAGTACTTCCCTGAAAAGTTTTTCATCAATTAAAAGTTTAGGATCTTCCTTACACAAATCTTCTTCAATTTCTATTTTTTTATCTGAAAACTCAGGTTTTATAAAGTTGATAAACTCAGTTAAAAGAGAATTAACCTTAACAAGCGCAAAATTGGCGGCCACAGGACGGACAGCCATTAAAAAATCAACAACGATTTTATTTAATCGGTCAATTTCCTGATTAACAACATCAAGATAATTTTCTGTAAATTTAGGTTCAGGAAGCTTCCCGTCTCCCTGTCTCTTTTTTTTAATGGCTTTCTGCAGCAATTGAATATGAATGCTTATTGCTCCAAGCGGATTTTTAATTTCATGTGCTACACTTGCAGCAATATTTGTAAGACCTGCCATTGTCTCCATTCTGTGAAGAAGAACTTCCTGATTACGCTTTTGCGTTACATCATCAATCAGAATAATGCTTCCCGTAATTTCATTATCTTCAAGAAGTGGAGTTACAGAGATTTCAATAAAACGTATTGTTCCGCCTGAAGTCTGAATCGTATATTCATCACTTAAATTTGTTTTATTGTTTATATGGCAGTCTTTAAAAAATGCAGTTATCTCATCATCATCAATAAAAGTGTAAAACTGCTTCTCATTATTTTCTGTATCAAAGCCGGTTTTAAAAGGAAGAAGTCTTTCTGCAGCCTTATTTATGTGAAGAATTTTCCAGCCGCGGTCCACGCACAAAAGCCCGGTAGAAAGGGACTGAAAAATGGACTCAAACATTTCATTTTTAGTTCTAAGACCGTTAAAAATTACTTCAATCTGTGAGGGAGAAAGCTTTGATAATTTTTCATAAACACGGTTAGAAAAATCCTGCATTTTTACCTCTGATTCATTTTCCTGATCTGAGCAAGTTCACGGTACAAAGTTTCAAGCGCACTTAATGGCTTTAAATTATAAACTGTTACGCTGTTATAGCACTCTGTTACAGCCTTTATATTTTTTGCCTCAATTTCAGCAGCTTCCCCTGAAAGCCTTTCTTCAGGAGTCTTCTGTGCTTCAATTAAAGCCTGAAGAAAGATAACAAAAAGACTTCTTGGTTCAAATTTACCGCATTCATTTACGATATTTTCAAGATTTAAAAGATGATTTTCCTTTATTCCTTTATAAAAAGAAAAGGCATGTTCCCTGACAAGTTCAGGTGAAACAGGCAGGAAGGTATATAAATAATTCTGAACAATTCCGTTTCCTTTTTCAATATTGTCATGGAAAACTCTTTCAATTACCTCTTCCTGCTGCTCTTTTGTGCGTTCAACAAAATTATAAGTTCTGACACGAGAAAGAATAGTCGGCATTACGGCTCCCCTCCTGCAGGTGGTCAAAATAAAAAGGGTATCAGAAGGAGGCTCTTCAAGGATTTTTAAAAGTGCGTTCCGGCAGCTGTCATTCATACGCTCTGCATTTTCAATTATCAGAACCTTTTTTCCTTCGTTCGACTTTAAATGCGCCCAGAATGAAGCCCGCCTTACATGATCAATCGGAAGGGAATCATACATATACGATTTTTCCAGTTTTGAAGCTGCCTTTAATATTTTTGAAGTGATATCTTCAAGAACAGTATTTTCAGGAACATCTTTTTTAGGATCAAGCATCTCCAGATAATCATTGATTTCTTCCACCAGAGGAGAAACCCTGGAAAGATCCTTATCGCCTTCCCAGAGAATCGGGCTGAACCTTAACAGAAGTTTTTTAACGGCACGGATATAAAGATAAAGGGCTGCTTTAAGGTGCTTATAATTATTTACCCCTGCATCAAGCAGTGTTCTTCCTGCAGCTAAAATCTCTAAAGAACAGTCACGGGGACCTGCAAGGATGATATTCTGTGCAGACAGTTCTTTCTGCTGACGGCAGCCTGGACAGTCACAAAGCCAGTTTCCTTTCTGACCTGTTTTATCACCGGTGCAGGAAAGGATACGTGCAATCTCAAGGGCACAGGTTAATTTTCCCGATGAACGGGGCCCTGAAAGAAGAATTGACGACGGAAGAGTTCCAGCTTTTATATCACTGGCAATTAGAGAAGACGCATTCTGGTAAAGGAGATTTTCAAACATTTAGGAAAGCATTCCCCTGATATAAGAAGCAGGCTGTTCAAGGAAGCGGCCAAGATAAGTCCAGTAGTATGTATTATCAAGAACTTTTGAAGCATCCTGCCACCATGGCTGGGCTTTGAGTAAAATTAAAACTCCGCAGACAATTACAAGTCCTTCTATTACACCAAGAACAAAACCTAAAATACGGTCAAGGCTTTTTAAAATTTCACCTGCAAATATACCTGAAAAAATGCTCTGAATAATTTTTACCAGGAGAAAGGCTGTAATAAATAAAAGAATAAATGAAAGAATTATGCAGACAACCTGACTTGCGATGAACTTTTCAAGATACGGGCTCAACCTTGCACAAAAAACAAGTGAAACAACAACGCCTGCAATTACGGCAAGTTTTCCAAAAAGTTCTTTAATGAACCCTTTTGCACAGGCCATAACTGCAAAAAAAAGGATAATTACTGAAAAAATAATATCAAGCAGTGTAAGATGCATTTTTTACCTCTCTTCTATCTGATTAAAAATTAATTCTGCAATATATAAAGCAGGACGTTTTGAAGCAGAAAGCGCAAGAGCCTTTTCCGCCATTTCCTTCCTTACTTTTGTATCAAGGAGTTTTGAAAGACACTCTTTAAGATTTTCCGAATCAGCCTGGCCTCCTGCAAGAACAAAAGCCGCACCCCTTTCTTCAAAATATCTGGCATTATCAACCTGATCGCCTCTTGTACCTGAACCGCACAGAGGAATTAAAACAGAAGGTTTTCCAGAGACAGAAGACTCCCAGATGGTATTTGCCCCTGCCCTTGATAAAATAATGTCTGAAAAAGCAATGACATCAGCCATCTGCTCATAAATAAAAGGATATGGATAATAGCTGTCCTGACTCTCAGGTACAAAATCAGCGTCCTTTGCACCGCACTGATGAACTACATTAAATCTTTCTTTAAGCCAGTCAAGATTTTCTACTACAAGTTCATTAAGCTGATGAGCACCAAGACTTCCGCCTAAAACAAGGAGAAGAGGCTTTGATAAATCAGCATTCTTCCCTTCAAACAAAAAACTTCTGCCCTTTTCAGCGTCAGTATTATAAAAAACAGGGCGCACGGGATTTCCCGTGACTATCAGCTTATTGAGTTTATCTTTTGAAAAAAACTTTTTTGTCTCTTCATAACTTACAAGAATTTTTGAAGCAAACCTGGAATTGATTTTAGTTGCAAGTCCCGGGGTAAAATCACATTCATGAGTAAAAACAGGAATTCCTAAAATCTTAGCCGCAGCACAGGGAGGAACAGAAACAAAACCGCCCTTAGAAAAAAGCACCTGAGGTCTTATAATTAAAAGTCTGAAAAAAGATACCGCAAAACCTGCAAAGATTTTAAAAACATCAAGAATATTCTGAAATGAAAAATAACGCCTTAATTTTCCAGAAGGAACCGGAATAAAACAATCTGCTGAACCGCTTTTTTCAACAATAGTTCGGTCCATTCCACGGCTGTTACCAAACCAGTATATTTTTATATCTTTATTATTTTTTTGTGCAAGTGTTTTTAATTCATCAGCAATGGCAAGACCAGGATAAATATGACCACCGGTACCACCGCCTGCAAAAACAATTTTTGTTATCATATGTGTGTAATTATGACACAGTTTTTCATTTTTTTCAACAGTAAAAGAAAATACAGGACCTCTGTTCAAAAAAAGGAGTGGTCACTTGTCTTCAGTTTTTATAATACAAAACAAAAAAAGCCCGCTGAAAAATATCAGCGGGCCTGTACCAACAAAATTATTTATTAGTGGCGGATTCTTAAACTGAGGGCACCGCTCCAGGTCTTGTCTTCTGAGAAAGTCTTTGGATCAATGCTTGCACTTACAGTAAGCTGAAGAAGGGCAAAGTTAAATCCGATACCACCGTAAAGCTGCGGCTGAAGGGAGTTGAAGTCCATGTCTTTCTTTACATTTCCTGAATCTGAAGATTTTGTTTTGCTACCTGGGTTTAGTGTATTATAATCATCAATCGCATCAACCCATGCAGATTTCTTAAATTTCCATGCCCATGAGTTGTCTGCATCTGAAGCAAAGAGACGGCCCCCGATAAACGGTGTAATACCGATTCTTACTACAGGAATTGAAAGTTCTTTTGAAACCTGTGCGGAAAGATACATTGTGTGAATTTTGTAGTCTATATCGGCTTCTGCATCATCATTAGAGATTCCAAAAGTTCCCTGATTGTAAAAATATCCCAGTCCTACAGAAACTTTAGGCATTACAAGACCGCCTTCAAGAAGCGCATAGCGTACATCAAAGCCAAGTGTAAAAATATCAGCTGACATTTCTGAACCGGTCATTGCTTCAGGATATGTAAGGGTTCCAGTCTTCATTACGGCAATGTCAGCATCAAAAGGAAGGATGAAACCGCCTACACGAAGGTCAGCTGTAAATACAGGGAATTTATAAGAGTTTTCTACTCCGCCGATTCCAAGAGCTTTTGCAGCAGAAGCAAGTCCTTCTGTATTGATGTTTGTAATTGCAAAGTTAAGACCTCCGCCAAGGCGAAGTCCAGGCAAAAGGCTTCCAATCCATGCATCGGCCCATACATTCTGCTGGGTTGCAGCCTGTGGAACTGCAACTGCAAGCTGTTCTGAAAAGTCGTTAAGACCTGCAGAAATTTTTGTAGTACCGTTAAGGGCAAAATCTGCTACATTGGAAGGATCAAAAGCAAATGCAGCTGTACCGGCAAATACAAGCGAAGCAGCAATCGCAGTAATTTTTTTGTTTAATTTCATATATACCTCCAGTAAACAATATACAAACAAAGTTATCTATAATTTTATCGCAGTTAATTTTATATTACAACTTAATTAAATATTATTATTCTTTAAATATTAAAGAAATGTTAAAAATAAAATCCGTCTTGTATTTTCGATAATGCGGGTTTAAAATATTCTTATGATGTTTTTAAGGATTCAACTTTTTATACTGCTTTTTATAACTGCCCTTTCGGGATGTTCTTTAAAAAATCAGAAAAATCCCGTTACCTCTGAGTCTTCCCTGCCCCAGGAAAATACAGCTGCGGCAAATGAACGCTTTCATCTGACACCAACCCTGGATTCCTATGCTCCCAGAAAAAATTCATATAATTTTTATCTTACCTACAAAACCGATCATCCCTGGTGGGATGCAGTTGCCTTAGGCATTGAAGATGCCGTAAAACAGTTTGAAAACAGGGGCATATACATAAGCTATGATTATACGGCTCCCAAGAAAATGTCTGCCCTGGACCAGATAAACAGAATAGAAAATGCCGCTGCCACAAAAAATTATGATGTAATCGGAGTTGATGTCGCTGACATTAATAAAGTAACTCCCGTAATAAATAAACTCATTGACGGCGGCCAGAAAGTTATGACTTTTTCAAGTTCAGATTCCGGAAAGGAAAACGGCTGTAAAAGAATCGCCTATGTAGGAAACACCCATAACTATCAGGACGGAAAACTTCTTGCAGAAAGCCTTTGCGAGAAACTCAATTACAGGGGAAAAATTGCAATGCTTGTCGGTAATCACGGGGCTCCCTGCCATGAAGACCGTGCCCGGGGAGCAAAGGAAATTTTTTCAAAGTATCCTGAAATCCAGCTTATTGACGAACAGTACGATGAAGACATTGAACAGAAAGCTTATGATTTTACTGTAGAATTTATAAAAAAATACCCGGATTTACAGGGAATTATCTGCTGCAACATGAGTAATTCTGTAGGAGCCGGCAGAGCCGTACTGGAAAGCGGAATGGCCGGTAAAATCATAATTTCAGGAATGGATCACGACAGGCGGGCCCTGGAATACCTTCGCGACGGAGTTATCTATGCCCTGGCCCTTCAGGACTGCTATGCAATCGGTTTTGATACAATTACAACGGCAGTAAAAATTGCTGACGGACTTCTTCCGGGAAAAGATTATCCTGAAATAACGGAGGAAACAACATTGATTTTCTTCCAGAAAGATGCTCAGTGGCTTTTACGTTCACTCTACGGCGCAACAGAACAGGTAAAAAATAATGAGGATTAAGGAAAATAAAATTCTTTTTACAGGGGGAATAATTGTAGTCCTCCTGATCATATTAAGTACTGTCTGGAACATACACAGTGCCCAGAAGCAGACTCATATAGTTACAGAAAGTATCCCCCATTTCTACATGGAAGAAATCATAAAACGCAGGGTTTCAATTATTACTGACGTATTGAAGCAGAATTATCAGTATATGACCAATGCAATTGATTCCATCACAAAGGAAGATTTAAGTTCAATAACTTCACTGAGAAATTATCTTGGAAAAATACGCCGCCTTTACGGAGTTGAAAAATTTTCTTTTGTAGATGAAGACTGCCTGATATATACTGCACATTCCACAAGTCCGGGAAAAACCCGCTATCCATTCCTTGCAAAAGGCCTTACAGGACCTCTGGCCACAACAGTCTTAAATTACGGAGGCGAAAAACTTCTCTTTATCGCCCTTCCAGTAACCGGAATTGCTTTTAACGGGAAAAAAATTACTGCCTGCTTCGCTCAGGTAAACATAGATCAGATGGTACGTTCAATGACCTTCCGGGCAGAAAACATGGAAACTTATTTTAACGTCTACCTGAAAAACGGAGAAAGCCTTACAGCAGCTCCTTTTGGAGGAGTTGAACCCGGACGCAACATTCTTTCTGTCATCCAGGAAAACGATGAAAGCAAGGTCAGCTATAACAAAATAAAAAACGATTTTTTAAACGAGAAACAGGGCAGCATTCACGTTCCCTACAGAAGACAGAATGCCCATCTTTATTACGCTCCCGTTGAAGAAACAGGCTGGATGCTTTCAATTCTTGTATACGACAGCGTAATTTCATCTGAAATAAAAAATGGAAGCAAAACAATTATAGCCCTGAATAATCTCCAGATTTTAATAACCGTAAGTTCAGTTATTATCCTCTTTGCAATTTTCGTAATTACCCTGAACAAAAACTCCCGGCTCATGATTGAGCAGGAAAAGAAAATTGCAGCAGAAACTAAAAAAGCATATGACAAACTGAATATAGAAACACAGGGAATGCAGATCATTCACTCCATCATTCATTCAGGTCCATGGTCAATGGAGTTTAATGAAAAGGGCGAAATAGAAAAATGTGTATGGTCAGTTCCATTCCGCCAGATGCTGGGCTATATGACTGAAGAAGAATTTCCCAACACACTGGAAGCATGGGCTAACCTGCTTCATCCGGATGACAAAGAAAGAGTCTGGAAGGCATACTGGAACTCTGTAAATGATTACACGGGAAAGACAATGTATGATGTTGAATACCGTCTTCTTACCAAAAACAAGGGTTACAGATGGTATCACGCCGCAGGAAACCTTATCAGGCGGGAGGACGGTTCTCCTCAGACTTATGTGGGTCTCTTTATTGATATCGATGAAAAGAAGAGTCTTAAAACCCTTTCAGAAACAGATCAGATGACAGGACTCTTAAATCGCATAAGTGGCGAAAACAAAGTTACAGAATCCCTCAAAAAAGGAAATGGAGGTCTTTTTATCCTTCTTGATGTAGACCACTTTAAATTTATTAACGACACCTTTGGACATGGCGTCGGCGACAAGGTAATTATAAGCGTTGCAAACTGCTTAAAAGCTGCATTCAGGGACAATGACATTGTATTCCGTCTTGGCGGCGATGAGTTTTCTGCCTACGCCCAGACAATCCACAATAAACCGACTGCAGAAAAAGTAATCTTCCGCTTTATTGACGGCTTAAAGAAAATATCCATTCCGGAACTCAAGGGACATTCAATTGAAGCCAGTATCGGAGCTGTAGTAATGAATGAAGAGGAAAGTGCTGATTTTACCCTGTGCTACAAACTTGCAGATGAAGGTGTATACGAAAGTAAAAAAGTTGACGGACGTTCTGCGGTTACTTTTCGTGTCTTGAATAAGTAGAAGAAAAATCTCAATAAAATTTAATATTAATTTTAAAATAAAAAAGGCTTTATACTTTCGTAAGAAGCCTTTGCCACAGGTTGGAATCGAACCAACGACATACGGATTTTCAGTCCGGCGCTCTACCAACTGAGCTACTGCGGCGTGATGAAATATATAATATACTCATTAAGATTTTTAGTCAATAGGCTTTTTTATAATTTAGCTAAAAATCTTAATTTTTTTTGAAGGAAAAATATTATCCTTCCCTCTTTTTATTTCAGGCAGAATGCAGATCCTGCCTGAAATAAATCCCATAGCTTCCCCTAAAACTTAATCTTGCGGTCAGAACCTTTATAGTATTCAGCGCGAAGTTCCCTTACCTGCTCGTCTGTCATGTAATCATCAAACGGCATCATGCGGTCAATTACACCGTTCGGAGTAATTTCAATGATTCTGTTCGCAATTGTTGAAATAAACTCATGGTCATGACTTGTAAATAAAATAACACCAGGGAAATCTACAAGAGCGCGGTTTAAGCTTTCAATTGCTTCAAGGTCAAGATGGTTTGTAGGGTCATCCATAATAAGAATGTTTGTACCTGCCAGCATGAGTTTTGAAAGCATACACCTTACCTTTTCTCCTCCGGATAAAACCTTAACTTTTTTAAGTGATTCATCCCCGGAAAAAAGCATGCGTCCTAAAAATCCCCGGACATATGCATCATCCTGCTCTTTTGAATACTGTTTGAGCCAGTCTGTAATATTATAATCATTATTAAAATACTGGTTGTTATCCCGTGCAAGATAAGAAAAACTGGTTGTCTGTCCCCAGAAATACTCACCGCTGTCAGCCTTTGCTTCACCTGCAATTATGTCAAAAAGTGAAGAAATCGTATTGTGTTCAATTCCGACAAAAGCAATTTTATCAGTACGGTTTACAACAAGGTCATAATCTTTTAAAAGCTGAACTCCATCCTCATCTTTTGAATTGAGTTTGCGGCATTCAAGAACATTGTTTCCGATTTCACGCTCTGGCTTAAACTGAACGAACGGGAATTTACGGCTTGTAACAGGTAAATCATCGAGTTCAAGTTTTTCAAGGATCTTTTTACGGCTTGTTGCCTGACGGCTTTTTGCTGCATTTGAAGCAAACCTCTGGATAAATTCCTTAAGGTCTTTTGCCTTTTCTTCATTCTTACGCTTCTGGTCCTTTGCCTGTTTCTGGAGAATCTGGCTCATCTGATACCAGAAATCATAGTTTCCTGCAAACTGAGTAATTTTTCCGTAATCGATGTCACAGGTTACAGTGCAGACAGTATTCAAGAAATGGCGGTCGTGGCTTACAACAATTACGATATTTTCAAAATCAAGAAGGAAGTCTTCAAGCCAGTTGATTGATTCAAGATCAAGACCGTTAGTAGGTTCATCGAGGACAAGAATATCAGGATTTCCGAAAAGAGCCTGTGCAAGAAGAACGCGGACTTTCTGAGATTCATCGAGTTCACTCATCATCTTGTCGTGATATTTTTCTTCAAGACCAAGGCCACTAAGCATCTGCTCAATCTGATTTTCAGACTCATATCCTCCGAGTTCACCGAACTGAGCTTCAAGTTCAGCAGATTTAATTCCGTCTTCTTCTGTAAAATCTGCCTTTGCATATATTTCGTCACGGGCTTTAGAAACTTCATAAAGCTTTGGATAACCCATCAAAACAGTTTCTTTTACGCTGTACTGATCAAAAGCAAAGTGGTCCTGCTTTAATACAGCCATACGTTCACCCGGAGTAATTATGATTTCTCCGGAGTCTCTGTCCTGTTCTCCTGTCAAAACTTTTAAGAAAGTCGATTTTCCGGCACCGTTTGCACCAATAATTCCGTAGCAGTTTCCTGCTGTAAACTTAAGGTTTACATCCTTAAAAAGAGGTTTTTCACTAAAGTGAAGGCTTACGTCTGAAACTGTAATCATTTATTATTCTCCAGTAATTATTATTTTCCAAAAAATCTCTTAATTTTATCAAACAGACCTGATTTTTTAACCTGGTTTTTGGGAAGTTTAGAATCAGTTCTGTGAAGATTATTGTTATTCTTTCTAAAAGATTTACCTTTTCCGCCTGCATTTTTGCTTTCAGAAACAAACTTTGATTTATAGTATTTCATTCTTTCTTCTGAGGTCATTGAATTAAGTTTATCAAGTTCCTCTTTTGAAGAGCGGCTGTATTCTTTTTTGAAAGAACGCTTTGAAGACACTTTTTTATTATCAGACTTATCTTTTTTACCGGAAGACTTTGTTCTGTTTTCTTTTCTGCTGTCAGAAAAACGGGACTTTCTGTCTTCAGTTCTCCGGTTTTTCCTGTCATCATCAAGACGGATGAATACATTTTTACTTTTATCTTCTGCAAGTTCTGCAGCCTCTGCAAGACGTGAAGGAATCTGTTTTTCAATGTAACGCTCAATCGGCATTAAAGAATAAACATCCTGTTCACTGCAGAAAGTATAGGCTTTACCAGATTTACCGGCACGGGCTGTGCGTCCAATTCTGTGAACATAATTTTCGGCTTCATTTGGAAGGTCAAAATTGACCACCATGGCAAGATCATTAACGTCAATACCGCGGGCTGCTACATCAGTTGCAATAAGACAGCTGATTTTTCCATACTTAAATTTATCCATAATTTTAAGGCGTTTTGACTGCGGCAGGTCACCGATTATATATTCATTTTTCACATTGTTAAGGGTAAGCCTTTTTGAAAGTATCTGGCACATTTTTTTTGTATTGCAGAAAATAATAAGGCTTTCAGGTTTCTCACGCGCTAAAATACCGAGTAAGAGACTGATTTTATCATCACTTGAAACGTGAATAAGTTCCTGATCAATTTCATCAACAGTTATATTTTCTGCCTCAATTGTGATTTCACGGGCGTTTTTTGTGTATTCCCAGGCAAGATTTTTTACATAAGAATTCAAGGTAGCAGAAAAAAGCATTGTCTGACGGTTTTCAGAATCCGGAAGGAAGCGGAGTATTTTTCTTAAATCAGGATAAAAACCCATGTCAAACATGCGGTCTGCTTCATCAATTGCAAGATAACCGACATTTTTAAGGTTCAGCTTTTTTGATTCAGTAAGATCGATTATGCGGCCGGGAGTTCCTATAATAACATCAATTCCTTCTGCAATTCTTTTAATCTGCTCTTCATAACCTACGCCGCCATAAAAAGATGCAGATTTTAACCCTGTAAACTTACCTAATTTACAGGCCTCTTCTTCAACCTGAACAGCAAGTTCACGGGTGGGAACAAGGACTAAAGCAGTTTTTGAATTCTCCCTGGCTCCGCTTAAAAGCTGCTGCATAATGGTAATCAAAAAGGCAGCAGTTTTTCCTGTTCCTGTCTGGGACTGAACATAAAGATCTGAGCCGTCAAGACTTACTTTTAAGACCTCTTCCTGAACTGGAGTACATTTTACATAACCGGCTTCGCTTATACCCCGGGAAAGGGATTCATTTAATGTTAATTCAGTGTAATTCATATAATTAAAACAAAAATAGAAAATAGAAAAAAATTGAAAATTTAAGAAAATTATACTGTTTTTTACAGCCGGATTCAACCGCCCGGAAGCACCCGGCATTTCTCCTGTCATAAATTATTTATCTAAAAACTTTTCCACTCCTAGGCCCCCTCAATGAACTTTTATATTTAATAAAACAGAATATTTGTGTAAAATAAAAAAATGGAAAATAAAAATGAATACCAGGCAGAGCTTTTTGCTAACCGCCTTTCAAAAAAATATAAAACCTTAAAAAAGTGGGCACGCCGCGAAAGAATAAGCTGTTACCGTCTTTACGATAAAGACATTCCTGAAGTTCCTCTTGCCGCAGACCTTTATGAATTTCTTCCCGACGTAATTACAGAAAAAACAGAATGCGCACTTTTCCTAAGGGAAAATGAAGCCCTTATTTCTTCAAACAACGCACAGGCAATAGCAGAATCCAGAAACAGGACATTTCTTCACCTTTCGCTTTATGAGCGTCCCTATGAAAAAGATGAAAAGGAAGAAGAAATCTGGCTTGAATGCATGGCAAAAGCAGCAGCAAAAGTCCTTCAGATACCAGAATCACATATTTTACATAAACTCAGAAAAAAGCAGAAAGGCCTTAATCAGTATGAAAAAATAGAATCACCTTTTACTCTTGAAGGCCTTACTCAGGAATGCGGACAGCTTTTTAAAATCAATTTATCCGATTACCTTGATACAGGACTTTTTCTGGACCACAGGCCCTTAAGAAACTTAGTCCGCAAAGAGACAGCAGGAAAGTCTATACTTAATCTTTTCTGCTACACCGGAAGTTTTTCAGTATATGCAGCTGAAGGAAAAGCCTCAAGAATTGAATCAGTAGATTTGAGTAACACTTATCTTAGCTGGACAAAAGAAAACATGTCCTTAAACGGCTTTACAGACAAAAACAAATATATTTTTACAAGACAGGATGTTACAGGCTTTTTAAATCAGAAAAATGCTGAAGTTCCTAATCCGCAGGGAACAAACCGCTTTGATATAATAATTTTAGACCCGCCTACATTTTCAAACTCAAAAGCCACACAGAATGTCCTGGACATAAACCGTGACTGGAGTTCTCTGTGCGCAAAATGTCTTAAAATCTTAAATCCTCACGGAACACTCTATTTTTCAACAAACAGCCGCAGACTTTCCTTTGAAGAAAATGAATTAAAAGAAAAACTCAGTGATTTATCTTACACAGTTACAGACATAACAGAAGAAAGCATTCCTGAAGATTTTAAAGGCAAAAAGATCCACCGCTGCTGGAAGATACAGCTTACATAAAAAAAATCACCCGTGACGGGTGATTTTTTTCAACTTATTTTGATTCTTTGTTAGCAAGACCAAAACGTTTGTTAAAGCGTTCAATACGACCTGCAGTATCAACGAGTTTCTGCTTACCAGTGTAGAACGGGTGGCATGCAGAACAAATTTCTACGTGGATGTTTTCTACAGTTGAACGTGTTTCAATTACGTTACCGCACTGACATGTAATTTTTGTCAGTTTGTATTCCGGATGAATACCTGCTCTCATTTTTTATCTCCTTATTACTTGCCCGATATTAAAGCAACCCCAGTCATCACTAGCTTACGCAAAATTCTTTAATAAAAGAAGCGTTTCTATCATTCCATCACTGTTAGGAAGCAAGTTAATACCACAAGTAGATTTTTAGATTCTATCAAAAAAACTATGTTTTAGTCAATGTACTGATGCATGGTCCTGAAATCAGGCATACATCAGTTCTGACTTAGTTTCTTTTTTACTGTGCAGCTGAACCTGTGTTCATCATGGCAAGGAAAGCTTTATTATCCTTGCTCTTTTTCATCTGCTGCAATATAAGTTCAGTAATTTCAACATCTTCCATAGGTGAAATTACCTTACGCAGAACCCAGAGTTTCTGAAGTTCATCTTCTGTAAGAAGAAGTTCTTCCTTACGTGTACCGGATTTTTTGATATTAATAGCCGGGAAAAGACGTCTTTCAGAAAGTTTTCTGTCAAGGTTGATTTCAGAGTTACCAGTTCCTTTGAATTCTTCAAAGATTACTTCATCCATACGGCTTCCTGTTTCAATTAAAGCAGTAGAAATAATCGTTAAAGAACCGCCTTCTTCAATGTTGCGGGCAGCACCAAAGAAACGCTTCGGTTTATGAAGTGCATTTGAATCAACACCACCGGAAAGAACTTTTCCTGATGTTGGAACTGTAATGTTATAGGCACGTGCAAGACGTGTAATCGAATCGAGAAGAATTACTACATCCCTCTTGTGTTCAACAAGGCGCTTTGCCTTTTCAAGAACCATTTCTGCAACCTGAACATGACGTGTTGCCTGTTCATCGAATGTTGAAGAAATTACTTCTCCCTGAATTGCCCTTTCCATATCGGTTACTTCTTCAGGACGTTCATCAATAAGAAGAACGATAAGATAAACTTCAGGATTATTTTTTGTAATTGCGTTGGCAACTTTCTGCATTAAAGTTGTTTTACCTGCTTTTGGAGGAGCAACAATCAAAAGACGCTGTCCTTTTCCAATTGGTGCAAATAAATCAACAATACGGCCAGAATACTCATCGCTTACAGTTTCAAGCGTAAACTTTTCATTAGGATAAAGCGGAGTAAGATTTTCAAAAGGAACACGTGTCTGTGCAACTCTCGGTTCATCAAAGTTCACTGTTTCAATTCTTAAAAGTGCAAAGAAGCGTTCCCCTTCTTTTGGAGAGCGGGTCTGACCATAGACAGTGTCTCCTGTTTTAAGGTTAAACAGGCGGATCTGACTCGGGCTGATATAAATATCATCCGGTCCCGGTAAATATGAGTTCTGCGGTGAACGTAAAAAGCCGTATCCGTCAGGTAAGATTTCAAGTGCACCTGAAGCAAAAATAAGACCGCCGTGTTCTGTATGAGCCTTTAAGATGTTAAAGATTACATCCTGTTTTTTCATTGACGGAATATCTTCTTCAGCGCATCCGTATTCAATTGCCATTGAACGGAGTTCAGGCATGCTCATTTTTGTTAAATCATTGATTAAAAGACGCGGTTTTGATTCGTATTCTTCTGGATTTTCAATAATCTGTGCTGCAGCTGTTGCTTCATCTCTTGCGGCATTTCTGGCTGCTATGCGTTCACGGTAGGACTGTCTTGAATTTCTGTGCTGGCGGTTATTCTGCTGGGATTTATCTCCGTCAGTTTTTGTTCGTACAACTACTCTTCTAGCCGGACGTGGTGTTCTTACTGTTCTTTCAGTTTCCCCAGTTTCTTCACCTGCACTCTGTTCTGGCTCTGCTTCACCTTCTTCTACAACAGCAGGCGAAGGAGTAAAAGATTCTGTTTCTTCCTGAACTGGAGCACTCTCGTAAGATTGAGGCTGGATATCAAGTTCCAGCTGAGGCTGACCCTCTTCTTCTTTTCTGGAATCTTCAGATTTGTCCAGGAAGCGGCGTCTGATTAATGCCATTTTAAATTCTCCATATATTATATAGATATATCAGTCCTGAAAAAAAATTCAGGCATACAAAATAAATAAACTGTATTGATTATTATATTAGTGAGGCATATCTGATTTTATAACCAGAGCCTGTTTAAATTCATCAGAGGCAACAGAAAAAAGATCTATATCAGTGTTTTCTTCAAGCATTGAAACCTGACCTTCAAAATCAACGTCATCTGCTATACGAATACGGCTGGTTACAACATCGCCGGTAATTCTGCTGCCTGAACACATTTCAACGCGTTCTTTCGCTTCGATATTTCCAGTAACTTTTCCGGAAATTACTACTGAATTAACTTTTATTTTATCTACATTGCAGATTGCAGTTTTATCGATTTCAAGATCACCGCTGGAAGTAATTTTACCCTTAAACTTCCCGGTTATAACCAGGCTGTCAGTAAATTCAAGTTCCCCGTCAAATTCTGTTTCCTGTCCAAAAACTGTCAGATTCTTTTTTACCGGTTCTTCTTTTTCTGTTACTGTATTTTCGGTTTTATTATCCGTTTGCATATTACTATCTTAACCTATTTAATTCAACTTCGCAATATAAGTAATCTTTCGTAAAAGGCTCAAGCATTGAAACTACTTTTCCTTCACCGTTTATATAACAGGTCTGACCGCTTGTTGTAGCCCTAACCTGAGGCAGTCCGTTTTCTACAGAGCGGAAACATGAAACTGCAAGATGCTGGTACTGACAGGCAGTGCTGTTACTCCATGAATCATTTGAAAGATTAACAAAAATATCTGCACCTTTTTCAGCCATTTTAGCAGGTATATCAGAAAAAGTATCTTCAAAACAGATAGGACTGCCTATTTTCACAGAACCGCAGTTTAAAAGATTGATTTTTTTCCCTGCATCCCAGAAAACATTTCCTGCAGTAAGCATCTTAATATAAATCGGCGCAAGAAGATACTTTAACGGAAAATCTTCTGAAAACGGAACCAGATGATTTTTTGAGTACACCTGATAGTCAGGTATTACCGTTTTATTTTCAACATGACTTAATTCAGAAGCGCTCATTAGAAGCGCACTGTTTTTATCAAGATAGTTATTTCCTATAAGGAAACGGCAGTCTTTTGAATTTATATAATTAAAAAGATCTCTTGCCATTCCTTCGCGCTTAGGTTCAGTTTTTGAAATAAAATAGTTTACAACATCAACCACGACGGCTGTTTCAGGCCAGATAACAAGTTCTGTTTCAGGATGCTCTAAAAGAGCTTTATCTGTTAGTTCCTTTAATTCTTCAACTTCTTTTTTATACTGGGCAAAACCTTCCGCCCAGGGATCGTTATTATTCTGAATAAGTACAACTTTTAATACACCTTTACTGTCTGCTGTTACAGCATATCCGCCTACAAGAATGTGCTGAAGCGTTAAAAGAGTAAAAAATACGATTCCTGAATACTGGAGGAAATTCCACTTTTTGCTTCTCAACAAAGGATCAATAATTTCAGCCATAAGGGCATTTGAAAAACAGAGTAAAAAAGTAATTCCCCAGATTTTTGTATATCTTGCTGCCCTTAAAAAGCAGTCTACTTTCCACTGGGTATATCCTGAAACACCGTATGAAAAACCAAGATAACCTTTTGTAAAAAGAAATTCGCTTACAAATAATATAAATACATTAAAAATAAAACTGTAACGGTAAGTTTTAGTAAAGACTTTAATAACTGCAAAAATTGCGGTCCAGTACAAACCGTATAAAATATAAACTGCTAATCCGGCCCAGAAATTATAGTTTAAAAGCCAGTTACAAAATAATGCATAACTTAAAAAACCATATAAAAAACCTGCTGTCAGGGTCTTGTGATAAGTTTTGTATTTAGGAAGATAATAAAGAAAGGGAACGTAATAAAACCAGGCTAAAAAACCTACGCCTTCTGTAAAAATAAAATTAGGATGAGCAAAAAATTTTAATATGGCTGAAGACAATACAGGAATAAGTACTTCAAGCATCAATTAAACCGCCCTATTCTTCGTCAGAAACCTTTGCTCCGGGAAGTACAGGCAGATCCCAGAGTGATTTTTTTAATTCCTGTCCGGCCCTGAAAGCTGCTACATAATGAGGAGCAACGGTCAGCTGCTCACCGGTTTTAGGATTTCTGGCACGTGAACGACCTTTACGCAGACGGGGCTCAAAAGTTCCGAATCCGCGGAGTTCAATCGTATTTCCGTCTTTAAGCGCGTCTTTTAATTCATCAAGTAACCGTTCAACAACATCCTGAACGACACGCTTTTCGCAGTCTGTGTTCTGGTAAACTGATTCAACTAAATCATATTTTGTTACTTTTTTAGCAGACATGAATTTACCTCACAAACAGAATTTTTAGAAAAAAAATTCCTGATACCGCAGTCAAGCAGTACCAGGTTTTTAGACAAGAGTCTAGAAGTTATTTTGCAGCAGCTGCGCCAAATGAAACATTGTAAAGCTTCTGCATGCGTGACTTTTTGCGTGATACAGCATTGCGTGTAAGAACACCCTTGCTGCGAGCTGAGTCAAGTTTAGATACTAAAGTTGTAAGCTTTTCCTTAGCAACTTTTTCATCTTTAGCCTGAACTGCTTCTACAAACTGTCTTGCATAAGTACGAACTTCACTTTTAATTGCTTTATTGTGCAAGCGGCGAACTTCGCTCTGTGCATATCTTTTTTCTGCAGATGATTTTTTTCCAGCCAAAGGAGGCACCCCCATTAAAAAACTTCATTTATATTATCAAAGCAATGACTTATAGTCAATACAGATAAGGAATTAACTCAATTAATTTTTTAATCAGCGGCTTTTGAATATTGACAATGAACGGTCAAACCGATATATTATTTGAACATATTCGAATATTTTTTGGAGGATAGTCATGGCTGGTGCTAGTAAGAACTCTCGTACAACAGTTGCAACACAGAAATTTGAATGCCCTGAATGTGGCGGCGAAATCATCATGAAGACTTTGTACGAAAACGGAAGACTCCGCAACATCGCTGAGTGTTCAAAATGCAAACTCACAAAACGTCGTCCTAAAGATTTCAGAAAATAAATCTTAAACACGATACACGAAAAATCCTGCCAGACCAAAGTACACGGTTAAGGCAGGATTTTTTATTTTAAATTAACAGATATTAAATTTCCTTTACTGTAAAAATAACAGGCACAGTTTTAATCAATAAGCGCGGCGACTGCATTAACAATGTTATCAACACTGTCATACATTTTTCTTGTTTCAGGAACACTCTGCGTAAAAAGCCTGCCGTACTGTTTTTCAACTATTCTGCGGTCTAAAACTACAACAGCACCTTTATCACTGCCACGCCTCATAAGGCGGCCAAACCCCTGACGGAATTTAATTACGGAATCCGGTACAGAAAGTTCCATAAAAGGACTTCCTCCCCGCTTTGAGACAAGTTCACTTCTGGCAGCAAAAACAGGATTATTTGGAACTCCAAACGGAAGTTTTACAATTATTACCTGAGAAAGACTAGTTCCCGGGACATCAACGCCTTCCCAGAATGAATCAGTTGCAAAAAGTACACTTGATTCATCTTCCTTAAAGGTATTCAACAGGCGGAAACGGTCATCATCACCCTGTTTTAAAATATTAATTCCGCTCATGCGAAGCATAGTTCTTGCCGTATCACAGGCATGACGAAGACTGTCATAGGACGTAAAAAGCACAAGTGTCTTACCGCCTGCTGCCCTAATAAGTTTTACAACCGCACTTTCAATATAGCGCTGGAACTCAAGTCCTTTCTCAGGAAAAGGAGCATCTTTTGTAACTGCAAAAAGAACATTCGTTTTATAAGGAAAAGGTGACGGAAAATTCCCTTCCAGGACACGCTCTTCTTCACAAAACTGCACACCAGTACGTTTTTTCCAGTAATTAAAAGTATTTGAAATACTTAAAGTCGCAGAAGTGCACACAACACTGTCCATCGGCTCGAAAACACCTTTATTCATTGTCGGTGCAATATCAAGAGGTGTCTGAATAAACTGTACATAATAAGGATTGTCAGTATTTTTTGCGGCAGAAGAACCAAGTCTCGATTTTTCAATCCAGAAAACACAGTCGGTATGTTCAGCCCAGGAAAGAAAATTACCGAGCACAAGAGCAGTGTCTTCAAGTCTACGGAGCACACTTTTTGTTTCATATAAAACCGGACTGTCACGGTCTTCTTCACTGATGAAATCAAATATTTTCCGTACACTTCCAGTAAATTCTGCCATATGTTTTTGAAGAATTGACATAAAATGCAGTACATTTACAAACACAGTCTTTGTTCCTGCAAAAAGCCTGAGTGAATATTCGTTTTCAAGAATATTAAGGGCTGCATCTTCAAGATTTTCCATTGCAACCTTAATCTGATTTATTTTTTCGATTAAATCATTTGCATTTTCCTGAGAAGTAGAAATAGAAAGCAGCGTAAAAAGATGTCCTGCGGCAGAACCTCTTCTGGTTCTGTACATAAGGTTCAGCTGTTTTAAGATTCTGAAACGGTTTATTGCTGCACTGAAAAATGAAGTAGCAGATTCTTCAATACCGTGGGCTTCATCGAATACAATACGCTTATACGGAGGAAGAACAGCTGTATCATCATACCCAGCCCCTTCAAGTCTTGATTCAATATCAGCAAAGAGAAGATGATGATTTACAACAAGAATTGAAGCATCAGCAGCTTCTTTCCTTACTTTCATTACAAAGCATTTTTCACGGAAAGGACATTTCATGCCCATACAGGCATCTGCTTCTGAATTTACTTTCTGCCAGACACTTTCTGACGGCATAAAAGAAAGGTCACTGCGGCTTCCGGTTTTAGAAGTCTTTGCCCATTCGTAAATCCTGTCAAAATTCTCCTGATCCTCACTAAAAAGATCCCGCTCTTTTCCTGATTCTTCAAGGCGCCTTAAACAGACATAATTCTGCCTTCCCTTAACAAGAACTGCCTTAATAGTTTTTCCCGTGATTTTTAAGGCAAAAGGAATATCCTTTTCAACAAGCTGCTGCTGAAGGTTTATAGTCCCCGTAGAAATTACAATACGCTCTTTATTCTGTTCGGCCCACAACACGGCAGGAATAAGATAGGCAAAAGACTTGCCGACACCTGTTCCTGCTTCAAACACGCCGACTTTATTTTCATTAAAAGACTGTGCAATGTTTTTTAAAAGTGCAGTCTGTACAGGCCTCTCTTCATAATCAGAAGACATTTTTGAAAGAGGTCCGTCCTCACAAAGATAAGAAGCAGCCTGTTCACAGTCGAGTTTTTTAATGATTACAGGCTTAACTGCTTCCATTACAACATAAACGTCTGTTAAATCATTATTGATGATATAAAAGCCCTGTGCTTTCTGTGAACAGTCTGAAGCAGTAAGCAGGTCGGCCTCAGAAGGAAAAAGAACTCCAGAAGGATGATTATGAATTAAAACAGAAGCCTTTCGTGCTTCTGTCAGATTAACAGGAACAGAATTTGAATTACCACGGGCTGCAGCAGTTACAGAAACAACAACACCATCATCATTTATGTATCCGGCAAAAAAAACTTCATTTCCGCCGGCCATCTTAATCTGAGAAATTATTTCTTTACGTGCATTTTCAGAAAACCGTTTAAGTTTATCCAACTTTCCCACCAAAAAAAAGAGCCCTGTAACAAAAATGTTACAAGGCTTTATCATCTCCTAGCAGAATTGAACTGCTGTTGTCGGGATGAAAACCCGATGTCCTAACCACTAGACGAAGGAGACATAATCAACTATTGCATAGCTGACTTTGATATATTATCAAACACACAAAGTTGCGTCAATAGTGAAAATTATTAAATTTCGTTTTTTTTTCACTTTTTTTTAATGTTTACATACTGATATCAAGCTTTTTAAGAATTTTTTCTTTTAAAAGTTTTTCATCAGGAAGATCCAGCCCCATTGCCTCAGCAGCTGATAAATCTTCAAGAGCCTTGCTGTCCTCTCCGATTTTTGAATATGCCACTGCACGGCGGTAACGGGTATGAGACTGAAATTCATTTATTTCAAGTGACTTTGAAAAAGCCTCAACTGCCTTATCAAACACCCCCTGAACACAGTAGACAATACCCATATAGTAATAAGACCTGAATCCGTTAGGATCGTAATTAACACTGGACTGAAAATCACTTAAGGCATTTGCATAATCATTTGAGGCAAAATATGCCATCCCGCGGTGTTTAAAAACGACTGAAAGAACAATATCTGCAGGTACAGGCTTTGATTCAAGAATCTGAGTATAAATAATTATAGCCTTTTCCATTTCACCGGCATTATGCGCGTGGATTGCATCAAGCAGCATGTCGTCGATTGTACCGCGCATAAAAGGACTGACCTTACCGATTTCTTTTGTTTCAGAGTTTTTAGCAGCTTTTTCTGTTTCAGAAAATTCGGAAGTTGAATCATCGACCTTTTCATAGAAAGATTCACGGCGAGCAGATGTTTCAAGCTGAAACTGTTTCTGATAATCACGGATTTCCTGGAAAATTGTGTCGGCAAGACTTAAGCTTGCATTGATTGAAGCAAGTTTCCGTCTTAATGGCATGTCAAATGGAGTGAACTCAGTTTTATAAATAAGTTCATGCTCTACTTCAGCCCAGGCATCCTGAAGAATTGTTCTAATCTGAATTTCACAAACGAGCCCTGAAGGTATTTCAACCTCACATTTTTCAGGCATACAGTCAGCGGGAATTTTTATAAGGACATGAATTGATTCATATCCGAATTCACGGAAATTATCTCCACTTCCCTTATACTCTACTTCCTTTACGACAAAGTTATCACGGACCTGCTGCTCAACATCATGAAGGTCTTCGAGAAAAGCACAGATTACCCTGATTCCCATCATGTCGGTAAGTTCA
>DGGY01000052.1 GCA_002392405.1 Treponema sp. UBA3862
TGTCCACTAAGTTATACTAACTTCACCTTCTTAAAACCGGAAGAGCGTATTAGTATATAGTCGCAGATATGCGAAAAACAGCAATAAAACTGAAAAAAAGTTCATAAAAAATGCTTTTTTTTATTTTTCATCAAAAGGAAGCTCTAATTGTTCAGATTCATTCCACTTTATATTATCAATAACTCCATTCTGATGAATTACTTGAAGTAATAATGATAAACTTTCAAACACAGGATATGGATACTCTATATGAGCATTTGAAAAATATAATATTTTAATATTATGATCATCACAAAGTTTCTTCTTTGCTTTATCACGTTCTATTGTAATTTTATATTCCTCTTCCCCACCGAATAATTCAGAGGGAAAAAAATGTTGTCCCCCCTGACACTCTATTGCGATTCCATATTCTGGTAAGAAAAAATCTAAAAACATTTTTCTATTGTAAACTAACCAAGGAAAACCTTTCTCTTGTTCAAAAGATATTTTATTTTTAAGAAGGAATAATCTAATTTCTCCTTCCATATTACTTTGAGGACATGTCGGACAACCGGCACCAAAAAGATGATTATTTGGTGTTTGCCAGAACTCTCCATGTTCGGGACAAATTATACAGACTTTAGAAGCCGTATTTTTATAAACTACCTTTGAATAATCATATTTATTCTCATGAACTAATTTAGCTTTTTCAATAAACTCGTCAGTTGTAAGACGTCTGCCACCAACACATTTTGGACAATTACCACCATTCATATGATATCGTGCAGTTTGCCAGAACTCTCCGTGTTCGGGACAAATTATACAGACCTTCTCTAAGGAACTTGTAAAATCTACCTTGCTGTAATCATATTTAATTTCGTGATTTTCAATAGAACGCTTAAAAAACGCTTCAGCATCAATAGGAACCATTCCACTACATTTTGAACATCCGTTTCCATTCCAATGTGACTGAGGCTTTTGCCAAAACTCTCCGTGAACAGGACAAACTATACAAACAGGTTCTTTATTTCCTTTATATTCAACTTTAGAATAGTTATATTTATCTCCATGTACTACCCTAGCCTTTTCAATAAACTCTTCTGTTGTATGTTTAGGAGTTCCAAAACATCCAGGACAACTATGACCTCGGAGAAAATTATTTGGTGTTATCCACCATTCGCCGTGTTCAGGACAAATAATGCAAACTTTATCCTTATTACCTTTATATTCAACTTTCGAGTAATCGTATCTATCACCATATACTTCTTTTGCTTTACGAATAAACTCATCTGTATTTGATTTAGGAGTAGCAAAACAACTGGGACAACCATTTCCGTGTAAATGATTTTTAGCAATTTGTTGAAACTCGCCATGTATAGGACAGATTATGCAAACTTCTTTATTAGATCCTTCAAACTTTACTTTTGAATAATCATATCTTCCTTTATGTATATCGGTAGCTCTTGTAATAAAAACTTCTTTTGTTATCCTCTGCCGACCACTGCATGTAGGACACTTATGTCCTCGAAGGAAATTATTTGGAGTTATAAAGAAATCTCCATGCTCAGGACATGTAATACAAACTTTTGTTGAGGTATTTACAAAGTGAACTTTTGAATACTCGTACTTATCTCCATATTTAAGCTTTGCACGAACAATAAACTCTGCAACAGAAAGCATTATTGGAACCTATTATGCTATACTCTTCTGATACTTTTCCCACTTTTCATTAATGAGTTTTCCATCCATAGTTTTCCAAGTTACCCATCCATTACTTGTTGTTCTTGTCGGAGATACTTCCTGGATACAACGCAAAGAAGAAATACTTGGAGACGATATAACCCCATTTACTTCAATCCCATTTATATGAACAATACCTTCAAAGTGTCTTTTTTTTGTTCCTTTAGGTCCATAGTCCATATAAACCTTCTCACCTTCATTTAGGAAACCAGCTTTTACAACTAGTTCCAAAAGATTTTCCGGTTTCTTATCAGATATTTCTTTTATTTCCTTTGCAATTTTCTCTTCAGTAAATTTAAGTTCTAAATCCGGCATATTGAATAAGACGTTTCCATCTTTATCCATAAACTTTTCTACAAGCTGTATTTCAACTTTTATTCTAAGATTGCCAGCCCATTCTTCAAGATCATTAGGAATATAATCTATTGGAAGAGAAACTATTGGATCTTTTCTGAGTATCTTTTCAATTTCTCCATGAATATTGATTTCTGAAATATTTATTTCGTTTAACAAATCAATAAAGTTAGGAGTTTTCTTTATTTCAGATATACAGTTTTCCGTTATCTTAATTTTAGTATCATCATTTTGAATGGCTGTAATCTGCTTATTTATCTGCGGAGCAATATGTTCCCATGTTCCATGGATACCTCGTTCCACTTCCATAATATACCACTGCCCTTCTTCAAAATTAATAATAATACCATCTGGAATAGTTCCTTTTCCTCCAGAGGTATTTATCATGCTTTTTGGTAATAAAATGGAATAATCTCCAAATAAAAGTTTGAAGTTATTGATGATAACGTTTTCAACCTCTTCTTCTGTATTGAACTCTATCTTTGTAAAAGTTTTTCCATTTATATCAAAAATCATGCTAGAACTCCTTATTGTTTTCTCACATTCTTAAAACCAGAAGGTCGTATTAACATAAAACAAGACTTTCTTTTGGACAGCCCTGTTTGCTAATACATTTTCATATCTGATAATTTACCACTTTTAGTTTTTTCTAGTATAAGTTTGTACCCATTCTTTTTGAAATACTCAAGCATATAATCGTGTTTTTCTTTCACACTTTTTTTACATAAATCTTCAATGGTCTGCTTACTTGTATTTCCATTAAAAATATAAGTATCACCATTGTTTTGATGATAATAAAAATCTCCTGTAACCCAGTATGCTAAATATCCATATTCTTTCTGAAATGTTTGATAAAAATCATTATCTACGGATGATATTAAGTATTCTGTCATATGATATCCTAATACACCTTATATGATTTTGGAAACCCTTTGCTGTTTCACCTTCAAAAACCGGAAGGTCGTATTAGTCACAAATCTGAGAGCTGTCGTTTTCTAATCTCTGAGTATAAGTTCTGATTACTACAGCGGCTCCAACATCATAGGCAGACCTTTCTGTAATACGAACTATCTGTCCGCTTACGCGCCATTCATTTATCATAATTACTTCTTACCTGCAAAGCAGGTCGAAAAAAATAATTTTTTGTAAAAATAAAGCGTCATTTGAATTGTAAAACAAATTGCCCTTTTTAGAATTTACAATTCATCTTTAATGTTTTCATAATACTTATTGAATTTCTCTTTATCTTTTTCAATTTTTTCTTTTTCTATCAAATCTGTTAATTCTTGTGATGTAAAACAAATACAATTTACGCCATAGTTATTATTTCTAAAATCTTTTTTAATTGTTAAGGTATTATTATTTCCAGAGGAATAATAACTCGAACCATCAAATTTAGTTCCGGTTATTTTATCAAGTTTTAAATCATATTTCCGAATTAGAGCATTTTCGATATGTTCAGCTTCTTCAAAAGAATTAGACATTATTCTTTCAAAGTGGATAAAACTTAAATACATTTTATTTTTATAAAAGTAAAAATCTATTGAAGCAACTCTTATGCCGCCATAATAAAAAGTTTCCTGTCTACATTCCATATAGGATTTATAATCGTCTCTAAAAGGAATTGGATTTCCACTCACAGCCCAGCCTTTCTCTTTCATCATCTTATCAACTTCTTCAAAAGAGCTTCCGAACTTAATTCCCATAACACCAGTTAAATCTTCTGCATAGCAGAGAGATACGCAGAGAAAGAGAAGGGCAAATATTTTTTTCATAAGAACTCCTTGCAATTATGATAACACACTATTTGTAACTTACAACCCAGTCTATAGAGCAGCCTAAAGCTGTTTCACCTTCTAAAACCGGAAAGTCGTATTAGCTATTTAACGAGCTCTGGAGAGAATAAGGAGCTTTATAATTTTATCTTAAAAGCCTTAACTATTTTTTAACGAATATAGACCAGCGTTAATTTTTTTGACAGATAAAAAAAACGCATTATATAATTTTTTATTAAGGAGTATTAAACTATATGAAAAAGTTTTTATTATTGCTTTTAGGCTGTTTTTTATTTTTTTCTTGCTCTGAAGAAATAACAAAAAATGAAACAGAAAAAAAGGAATTAACACTAGAGGAAGAGTCATCAAAAACAGCTTTTTTTTATAACACTACAGAAAATAAAATAAATTTAATATT
Organism: Treponema sp. UBA3862; assembly: GCA_002392405.1. GTDB lineage: Bacteria > Spirochaetota > Spirochaetia > Treponematales > Treponemataceae > Treponema_D. The sequence continues at coordinate 4,267 of DGGY01000052.1, forward strand.
TTATTATACAGACGATTTTTTTATAATAGAGGAATTAGAACAAGATGAGGGAATATCTACCCATTTTGGAAGGTACAAAACAGCTTATTTTTTTAATCAAGAAAATAAAAAAATAGAAATTAGTTTAACTGAAATAGAGACTAATTCTTATATAGATATTTATGAAAATGAAATAAAAATAAATAATAATGAATATGTTTATATTCGAATTTGTCAACCTAGTGTTAAAGCTTGTCTAAAGTATAACGAGGGTTTAGAAAGATTTTATTATTCTATAAATAATGCTGAATATAAAAAAATTGATATAAAAAATATTTATGAGAATTATACAACAAGTGATTCAAAAAAATATATAAGAGTCGCTAGAGGATTTTACTCTATAGCTAAGACAGACCTTAACTATGCGGAAAGGAGAAGTTATTCTACTTTTCAAGAAAAGTTAAAAATATTGAATTGTTTAGATGCTTTAAAACAAAACAACATAACAGAGGAACAGTTAGAATATTTTGAGAATTATTGTTTTAATGAAAAAAATATTTTTATTAACGAGGAACCTTTTATTAAATCAGCTAAAATATTTATAAATATTGCTACTAATAAAGATGGTGTAACTTGTTTTGATTTTTTATATCTAAATGCTGATTCATCATACGATTAAAACAGCCCTTTATAGCGCTTTTATAGCGTAATTGAGTAAAGCTGTTTCACCTTCCAAAACAGGAAAGTCGTACTAGTAATTTTTCATTTCTTTTTACTTGCAATTTAAGAAGTTCTGCAATAATGTCATATATAAAGAGTCACCCCTGGGTAGTTGATTTATATCGACCCCAGCTTTGGAAGGTGGCTCTTGTTTTTTTATGTCATCTTCTGAAAAAAAACGAATACACATAAAACCTTTTTCTTCACTTTGATGTATCACCTTCCAGAACCGTGATAATTATAGTTCATGAAAATTCCGCCGTAAACCAGTTCTCAAGACGCAGCATTGATTTGTCCTTAATATATTTAAAATCTTCGGTATTGCGCGTTACAAGAACCATTCCGTTTGCGACGGCAGTTGAGGCAATCTGAGAGTCATATGCTGGAAGCGTCCTTCCGTCAAGTTCAGCCCGTGCCTGAAGTTCACCGCAGATATCGGCAGAAAACTTGTCGTACGGGATTACTTCCAGACAGTTTACATAAATATTCATGCATTCCTGTAAATAATGTTTTCTTCTTCCTTCAGGAAGACGCTCCACCCCCCTCTTAAGTTCCTGCCAGGTAACGGCAGAAACGGCACAAAGATTTTTTCTTGCAAGATAAAAGGCAGTAACCTGAGTATCAGGCCGCTCTTTTGAAAATTCTGAGACAATATTCGTATCAAGTAAATATATCTTTTTCATATTCTTTCCTTCTCTGGTTAAGCCCACGGATCTTTTGAATAATCAGGACACTCTCTTGATGGTATTACAAAGTCTTCATTACTAATTACATCTGCATAGTTTCGTTTTAATTCCGCCAGTTCTGTAAGAAGCGAAGGCTTTTTTTCTTCTTCGCTGTCGTACTCAGCCCAGCTGATAATAACGGCAACAGGCTTATCATAACGGGTCAGCTGAACGACTTCCCCTTCCTCCGCCATTTTTACGAGAGATGAAAAATTGTTTCTTGCGTCATAAATTGAAGTTTTACACATATGGACTGCCTCCTTCCGTATTCGGCATATAAAGGGTAACGCAGTCTATTATGTTAGTCAACTAAAATTTAAGTTAGCCAGCATTTTAAATCTAGGGGCGTTCGGTGACAACGGCATAAATAAACAGTTATGCGTTACAAAACTCGTGTCTATTTTTCTGAATCATATTCAGCATATGCGTATGCGTTTACGAATCGCGAACGCGATTCTGCGAGTTTTGCGTTACAAAACTCGTGTCTATTTTTCTGAGTCATACTCAGCGCAAGCGTACGCGTTTACGAATCGCGGACGCGATTCTGCGAGTTTTGCAGGACAAAACTCGTGTCTATTTTTCTGAGTCATACTCAGCGCAAGCGTATGCATTGTGATAGTGGATACTTTCTTCCGTCTCTGCTTCTACGTTGAACCATTTGAAGCCTGCTTGTTTCAGGCCCAGGTACACTTCACGGACTACGTCTTCTACGAATCTCGGGTTATCGTAAGCGTGTTCGGTTACGTATTTTTCATCCTGGCGCTTCAGGATCGAATAAAGGGAAGTTGAAGCGCAGTTTTCTATCATTTCAATTACATCTTCTATCCAGAAAAATTTGGAGTATAGAACTTTTACCTTTACAAAGCCTCTCTGATTGTGTGCTCCATATTCTGAAATTGCCTTTGAGCATGGGCAGAGGGTTGCAACCGGCACCTTTATCGTGATGAAGAATTTTGCACCGTTTGGGGATTTTAAGGGGCTACGCCCCTTAGGTGAGGGGGTGGCGCAAGACTGCGAAGCAGGCTGAAGACAGGGGGAGACTTCCCCCTCATAAGAACACTGATATTCCATGAGGCCTGCACTGCCTGAAACCGGGGCTTTTTTTTCCATAAAATACGGAAAAGTTATGCGGCCAAATGCACGCTCTGCGTCGAGTTTTGTGCGGATTTCTTCGAGCATCTCAAGAAAATTATTCATTGAAATGTCCGTGTGATATTTGTGGAAGACCTCGATAAAGCGGCTCATGTGTGTTCCCTTGTAATTGTGGGGAAGATTCACAAATAGATTTACCGAGGCTGTTGTATTCTGGACTTTTTTATTTTTATCTAAAACCTGAACCGGATAGCGGACGTTTTTTACACCGACTTTCTGAAGCGGTACCTCGCGCGTATCCGGCGTGGACTGTATGTCTATCATTTGTCGTTACCGGCAGTAGTTATTTTCCGCTGATTGTGTTTTCTGCTGCTTCGAGTGTATTGTACATCAGCATTGCGATTGTCATCGGTCCGACTCCGCCCGGTACAGGTGTGATAAAGCCGGCTTTTTCTTTGATTGTGTCAAAGTCTGTGTCGCCGATAAGACGGAAGCCGCTCTTTTTTGTGCTGTCAGGGATGCGGTTTACGCCAACATCGATTACAACGGCACCTTCTTTTACCATGTCAGCGGTTACTGTATGAGGATGACCTGAAGCGGCTACGATAATATCTGCCTGGCGTGTGATTTCTGCAAGATTTTTTGTTCCGGTATGGCACATTGTTACGGTACAGTTTGTTTCGCGACGGGCAAGAAGAAGTGTTACAGGTTTTCCAACGATATTTGAGCGGCCGATTACTACTGCATGTTTTCCTGATGTTTCAATTCCCATGCGTTCAAGCAGAACGATGATTCCGTGTGGTGTACATGGAAGGAAGGCCTTTTTGCCGATTACAAGATTTCCCACATTTACAGGGTGAAAGCCGTCTACGTCTTTTGACGGATCAATTGCCATGATTACTTTGTCTTCATCAATATGCTTTGGAAGAGGAAGCTGAACTAAAATTCCGTGAACTGTATCATCTTTATTGAGTTTATCGATAAGCGCAAGAAGTTCTTCTTCTGTTGTATTTTCAGGAAGTTCTTCTGAACGGTCTTTCATGCCTGCTTCTGCAAGGGCCTTGCGTTTTCCTGTAACATAGCTTACTGAAGCTGGATTTTCGCCTACAAGGATGACTGCGAGGCAGGGTGTAATTCCTTTTGCCTTAAGGGCAGCAACTTTTTCTGCAACGCCTGCGCGGACATCAAGCGCAATCTGTTTTCCGTCAATAATCTGTGCACTCATTTTGTAACCTCTGAAACCTGATATAAATTGTGTAACCCTGCAGTTCAAAAGATGTTTATTTTTTGAACGCCGCAAAAAGACGTTTATATTGAAACAAACGCTCTAAATAGGGTATTATCACAAGAGCATCCTCAAAAAAACACAATTTTTAGAGGCACCCTTCAAATAAACTATACTTATTTTTTTATAAAAATGCTATGGGAAGGACAAAAGTTAAACCAAAACCTTTTTTGAAAAACCCTTTTGTAAATCCTGGAAGTTATTTAAAAAAAGTGAGGACATGATGAAAAAATATTTTGTGCTTGTATGCGCAGTTTTAATGCTTTCTTCCTACACATGGGCCCAGGAAGAATTCGAAGAAGAAGACAGATTTGCTGTTGAATACAATTTCAATGAACCGGGCGACCAGTTCATCAACATTTCACTTATGGCTACTTTCCCGCTTAACTTCGGCGGAAGTTTTCCTCTCTACCGCGAAGGACAGCTTGCAACAGGCGGCGCAGGTTCAATCGGATACCACAGATTCATTACTTCATGGTTTGCAATCGGAATGGATTTGAGTTTCGGTTATGCACCAACTATCGGTGAAAATATGTTCACTTATGTTCCGTTCACCCTCTGCTTTACCTTCCAGCCTTCATATAAACGTTTTGAATTTCCTCTGACCTTTGGAATCGGCTGTGCTACAGAAAGTTACCTTAACCGCACATATTTTCCTGGTCTTATAATAAAACCTCAGGCCGGCGTTTTTTACCGCGCCACACCAAGCTGGTCATTCGGCATAAGGGGCGAATACATGATGATGCCTCAGTGGTATGACGATTCTCAGTATGATGATATCGGTCACTTTGCTTCCTTTGCGATTGCTGCAAGATACCACTTCTAATCTTTAATTTGACGGAAAGTAAAAATGAAAAAACTGATTAAAAAAACTGCTTTATTTTTAACACTCACTGCAGCTGCTGTTTTAACCTCATGCAGCGGAGTTATTTTTGACACAATCCGCGAAGAAGTAAAACTTGCTGATTCCCAGATTTCAGGAACCGTGTATTCAATTGTACGTCTGCAGGAAGGGGGAGAGGTGCAGGAAGGGGGAAAGGAATACCTCCTTACTTCACTCGGCACAATCTGGAAAAAGAACATTACAGAAGCAGCATCCAATGGAACAGATACTGACCGTGACGGTGACGGCATAAGCACCTCTGATTCAGGTCACTGGTCAAAATTTACAAGCCCTGCAAAAAATGTAAGAACCATGGCATCTAACAAAAATGAAGAGCTTTATGTCCTTGCACAGACTATTGCAGAAGTTGTAGATGACGGTGAACTTGTTGTCTCAGGCTGGACAATGTACTATTACAAAAATGGCAGCTGGAAGACTGTAACATATGAAAACGGAAATGATGTTTCTTTCTATTCCACCAGCACATCTGAAATAGTAATGGTTTTCGGAACAAACAGCCCGAACAACGACAATCGTTACGCCTTTGCAAACATAAAGGGAACCCTTTACGAATTAAGCGGTGGAATTGCCAGTGAATATAATCCTGGCGACAATGCAAAAGATATTGATAACTCGACAGACATCAGCGCAAGTGCAGTAAGTGCAGCTTATCTTAATGATAAAGTCTATTTTTCAGACAATTACGGAATGACGACAAACGAAGCTTATGGCAAAGATGCAGACACAATTTATGTTTCTGACGGTGACTATATTTATTACAACGATGAAAACAAAGATGGAAAAGGAAACGGATGGAAAGCCGGAAATAAAAACTCTGACTACTCTTCTGCCCTCGCCCTGGGCTACGCTGAAGGCACAGGTCTTCTGATGGGCACTTCCGATGGACTTATAATTGCAACTCTAACTCTTGATGACGAGAGCGGTATTTATATTCCTGACGGCGGCACAGGAAATCTTCCGTCAAACACATCTTCAACCCTTTCTTCATATTATGAAGTACATAATCTTCTTGTGATTGACCCTTCAAAAGCATTATCGTCAAGTTCAGGTACAGACATTTATGCTTCAGTTGATTTCACAGGAACTTCTTCAAGCTCATCTGCCGTTTTCCAGAATGTAGGCATGTGGGCATACTATCCGGGAAGAAATAAGTGGAACCGCGAATAGAAAAATCCATCCTTGGATTTTTCTATTCGACAGGATTGCTTTGCAATCCTGTCAGAAATTAAACTCTAAGTGGCATCCTTGACAAAAAAAAAACATCCATGCAATTTGTTATTCGCAACAATTTTCTACGAAAATTCTTGCTTGTCTGAACAGCGCATCCGTGCGCTGCTTTTTTTTCCAGGATTGCTTTGCAATCCTGTCAGAAATTAAGCTCTAAGTGGCATCCTTGCCACAAAAAAACCATCCATGCAATTTGTTACTCGCAACAATTTTCTTCGAAAATTCTTGCCTGTCTCTTCAGCACTTCCTTGCCACAAAAATTAGTGTGACAAATGTATCAGCACAAAACATCAAAATATGATATACTCACTGCATGGCTGATTTATTTGATACTGCAACTTCCCAGAAAGAACCTCTTGCTGCGCGCTTACGTCCGCGGAACCTGGATGAATATATCGGCCAGGACCATATTGTCGGGAAAGGACGGCTTCTTCGCCGCGCCATTGCCGCTGATCAGCTTACTTCCGTTATTTTTTATGGGCCCCCGGGCTGCGGAAAAACTACCCTCGCCCGGGTAATTGCAAACCACACTAAATCAAATTTTATCACCTTAAACGCCGTTCTTACCGGAGTAGCAGAAATCCGCACTTCCATAAAACAGGCTGAAGAATACTACCGCCTCTACCAGCGGCACACAATTTTATTTGTAGATGAAGTTCACCGCTGGAACAAAGCCCAGCAGGACGCACTCCTTCCCTGGGTTGAAAACGGAACCATAATTTTAATCGGCGCAACAACTGAGAACCCTTTTTTTGAAGTAAACAAGGCCCTTGTTTCAAGAAGCCGTGTATTCCAGTTAAAACCTCTGACAAAAGACGACCTCTTGAAAGCAGCACAGTTTGCCCTCTCGGATACCGAACGCGGTTACGGACACTGGAATGTTGAATTTGAAAAAGGAGCCCTGGAACATCTTATTGAAACTGCAAACGGAGACGCCCGCTCCCTGCTCAATGCCCTTGAACTTGCAGTTGAAACCACTCCTGAAAAATGGGATCCCTACAACGCAAATCCCCAGCCTGCCTGGGGCTCAAAAATCTACATTTCTAAGGAAGCGGCAGAAGAATCGATTCAAAAAAAGGTCGTTCTCTATGACAGGGACGGCGACTACCATTACGACATAATATCTGCCTTCATAAAATCACTGAGGGGAAGAGACCCTGATGCCGCAATGTACTGGCTTGCCCGCATGGTACGTGCCGGAGAGGATCCTCATTACATTTTCCGCCGCATGCTCATTTCTTCCTGCGAAGACACCGGACTTGCTGACCCTCAGGCTGTAAGTGTAGTTGAAAGCTGTGCCCAGGCCTTTGACAGGGTGGGCATGCCTGAAGGAAGATATTTTCTTGCACACGCAGCCCTCTACCTTTCAACCTGCCCAAAATCAAATTCAAGCATGGCATTTTTCGATGCCCTTTCAAGCGTCGAAAAAGAAGATACTGAAGTTCCAAACCATCTGAGGGACTCAAGCCGCGATGCAGAAGGTTTCGGTCACGGCGAAGGCTATCTTTATCCTCATGCATACCGCGACCACTGGGTAGCACAGCAGTACCTGCCTTCTGAACTTGTGGGACGAATTTTTTACACACCTACAAACCAGGGCTATGAAGCAAAAATCAAGGAAGATGTTTTAAGCCGCCGGGAAATGCAGATTTCTTCAATTCTTGAACACATTGAACCTGAAAAGCCTGATACCTCCGCTTCCTGCGGCATGCATCCCCTTCCTCACTTTGCCTCTGATTTTGATAATCCGATTGGAGAATGGTGGATAAACAAAAACTTTGAGAAATCTTCCGTAAAAAAAGGCGAAAACCTTACCTTTACTCCTAAAAATGAGCGCAGGGAAAACGCACTCGACAGGGCTGATAAAGCCTGGCGGAACAGACTCGATTCCAACAGGGCTGAAGCCCTTACAATGGTGCGTGATGCAATGGTCAATCTGTCAGATCTTAAACGGCACACAAGAAGCCTTGTCTGGAATGCTGATGACGGACTTTTACTCTGGGATGTAAGCAGAAAAACTCCTGAAGGCGTAACTGCAGGTCTCTGCTCAAACAAAAGAGGCCTTGAAATTCTTGAGCAGTACGGCCGAACACTTGAAGATTTAGACCGCCCTCTCCTGATGCTCCGTCCTGAGAGCATAGAAAACTATCTGACGGCACAGGTTTTTGCCGCAGTTCTTGAACAGTACAACGAAAAAGGAATGATTTTTGACCGCATATTCTTCCGCGATCCGTTTAACTGCCAGGACAGTGTAGACGTTCTTGCAGACGCACTGAAAAAACTTCCGCCGCACTTAATAAGCCCTGACCTTAAAATTGTAATCAGCCAGAGGATTCCTTCAAAAACTCAGAGACTGAGTGAACTTATTTACAGTCAGATTCTTCAGGACTCTACACGCGCCTCTTTTGAGGGAATATTAAAAAAGATGCAGGAAGCTGAAGATGCCTTTTTCTCAAACGAAGACAATCCTCTTTTTGCCTGGGACGAAAAATCAATTGACGAAGCGTTTACAGAGCGGGGCTTTACCGTAAAATCAGCATCAAAAGTAATAACCGAAAAGCGCCGCATAAGTGAAAATGAAATCAACCGCTGGTTTGACACAGAGCATTCTCAGTACGGAACAGCAGTTTCTGCAGGAACAGGAACAGAAGACTTCAATAAAATCAAAAATCTTCTCTTAAGCGCAAGAGAAAATGCTTTATTCAACTGGAACACTGCAATTGAGTTTTTAACCGTTTCTGTGGTAAAGTAAGTAAAACAAGCGGGCAACCGCATTATATGGAGCACAGATAAAATGAATTTCATCTTTTTAGGACCACCAGGAGCAGGAAAAGGCACTCTGGCAAAAGAAGCTGCAAAAGCTTACAATATTCCTCACATTTCTACGGGGGATATTTTCCGTGAAAACATCAAAAACGGAACAGAACTGGGAAAAAAGGCAAAGGCAATTATTGATGCCGGCGGACTTGTAAGCGATGAAATCACAATCGGACTTGTAAAAGACCGTCTTTCTCAGCCTGACACAAAAAACGGCTACATTCTTGACGGATTCCCGCGCACAATTCCTCAGGCAGAAGCCCTGGAAACATTTGCAAAAATTGACGCTGCCGTAAACTTTGACATTGCAGACGAAGCAGTTGTTGAACGTCTCGGCGGCCGTGTATGCTGCAAAGAATGCGGACAGATGTACCACACAAAATTCAACCCGCCGAAAACAGCAGGAAAATGCGACAAATGCGGCGGAGAGCTTTATACACGCGATGACGACAAAACAGAAAGCATCCAGAACCGTCTTGTAGTTTACCGCAAGTCAACAGCTCCGCTCATCGACTTCTACAAAAACAAGGGCAACCTCGTTGATATCGATGCACGCCCGGCTCCGGAAAAAGTACTTGAAGAATTCAAGAATAAGTTCAAAAACTAAATAATTTTTTCTGACATATACAGACGCCCCTGCGGCGTCTGTTTTTTTTAACAATGTTTTTTATCACGGCAGTTTAAAAAATCACAAATAATGTTATAATTTAATATAGAAATCTTTATTTGCCTCACCTGCTGCACTTATTTAAGATTTTCTTTTCATGTTAAAAAAGTCCGGAGTTTTTTATGAAAAAAATCATTACCGCTTCTTCTAATCCTGAAGTAATCAATGTTGTAAAAACAGCCTGCCAGCGCTACAGAAACTATTTTGAAACAGACATCTACTCAGACACAGAACAGATTATAAACTATATTGACTATCAGATTCCTGAAATCAAGGTAATTGATTTTTCATGCACTGATGTGGATGGAAAACGCATTCTTTCTGCAATCAACGAAGACCCATGGCTTCACTTTGGAGGCATTATTGCTGTCTGCCGTGATCAGGCACAGGTACAGGAACTTGAAGCAAAAAAAGACACAAACATTGTTGCAATCCAGACAATAAAAGATTTTACAAAGCATTTCAGCCGCCTTCTGCGCATTCTCTGGCAGAACCAGCAGTTTTTATTCAACCGCGGAATGCAGGATGTAATCGGAGGCCAGGAAACAGGAAACTTTATCTGCGGAAACGACCCGATGGACATCCGCTTCTATACAAACTTCCTTGTAAGCTATCTTTACAATACAAACCGCATTTCTGACGAAGACCGCTTTAACCTGCAGATGACTTTGATGGAACTCTTAACAAACGCACTTGAACACGGTAATCTTGAAATCACCTACGAAGACAAAACAAAATGGATGAGTCAGGGAGGTGACATCCTTCAGCTCATCGGTGCGCGTGCAGCAATGCCTCAGTTCTCAGGAAGACGCATTCATATTTCATACGCAATCGGCAAAGTAAAATCCCGCTTTACAATCCAGGACGACGGAAACGGTTTTGACTGGAAGAGCCACATTGCAAAAAAAGAAGCAGGAACAGAACTTCACGGCCGGGGAATCAGTCTTTCTGAAAGCCTTGTATCAGAACTCGTTTACAACGAAAAAGGAAACGAAGTAAGTTTTGAAATTACAAACCTCCGCAACACAATCAACAATGTTCCTGTAATGTTCAAGCCTTTTGATACACTCATTTACACCGACAAACAGATTGTCTGCCGCCAGAATGAAACAAGCAACGACCTTTACTTTATTGTAGGCGGCCGCTTTGCAGTATATTCAGGAAGAAAACTCATTTCTGTCCTCACTCCAAACGACATGTTCATCGGAGAAATGGCCTTCCTCTTAAATGACCGCCGTTCAGCAACCGTCCTTGCCGTAGGAAACTGTAAGCTCATTAAGATTCCAAAACAGGACTTTCTCTCCCTCATCCGCCGCAATCCGCACTACGGCATTTTCCTTTCAAAAATGCTCGCACAGCGTCTTGTAAAGCAGACAGGAAGAACCCTTGCCCTTTCTCATGAACTTCAGGCCTTAAAGGCAGAAAAAGGCGCAGAATAACCTTAATTAAAAATGTCCCTCAACTGTAACGAAATTGATGTTATCCTCAGTGAACTGGACCTGGAAGGCTCTTTTATTCAGGAGATTGTCCAGCCTTCTTTTGATTCTATTGCCCTGTACACTTACAAACCCGGCCTACCAAAAACCGTGTACATCTGTCTTGCTTCAGGAGAATGCAGAATCAACCAGGTCACCCGTAAAATTCCTAAAAATGAAAAACCTCTCCGCTTCAATGAACTTCTTCGCTCAAAAATCAAAGGCGCAAGAATAAAGGAATGCATCCAGCTCTCAAAAGAAAGAATCATCAAAATATCTCTGTTCCGGGAAGGTCCTTTTTACATCATGCCGGCCGCCCAGGAAAAACTTTCCGGCAAAAAAAAATCCCGGCAGGAAGATGAAACAGAAGAATTAAACCTTTACATAAGACTCTGGTCAAATGCAGGAAATATTTTTTTATGCACTAAAGATGACGTAATTTTAGACAGTTTCTACAGGAGACCTGCAAAAGGAGAAAAATCAGGCGAAAAACTCTCCCTGCCAGAGTGCACGGCATTCACTGAAACTGAAGAAGAGAAATTACTGTCAAAATTCCCTGTACGCACCTTTGACGGACTTTCAGAAAACGGGGAATTAAGCTTTAACGAAAAGGTAGATTTATTTTATTCACAGAATTCTGCACGAACATCACTTGAAAGCCTTCTTGAACAGACTGAAAAATGGTACTACTCGCATAAGAACAGACTTCTTCCTGCCCTTGAGAAACTTAAGGAGAAACAAAAAACTTTTGCCAGTGCCGCTCAGTGGAAACACGAAGGTGATTTGATTCTTTCCTACAGTTATCTTTTTACCGAAGGAGCCGCAGCAGGCGGCTTTATTGAATGTACCGACTACGACACGGGAAAAACCATACGCTTAAAAGTAGACCCCAAAAAAACTGCTCAGGAAAATGCCGCAAAGTATTACGAAACCTATAAAAAACAGTCTGGAGCTCTGGAAGAGCTTGAACACGATATATCCAGGACAGAAAAACAGCTTGAGGACCTTGAAAAACAGTACCGCTCAATGCTCAATGAGAAAAACCCTGTCAGACTGGAGCAGATTTTACGAAAAACTTCTAAGCCAAAGCAGCAGGAGAAAAATGAACGTCCGGGGCTTATTTATGAAGTAAAGGAGTGGACAATTCTTGCAGGCCGAGACGCCGGTGAAAACGATGAACTTTTACGGCATTATGTAAAGGGACAGGACATGTGGTTTCACACAAGAGATTATGCAGGCGGATACATTTTTGTAAAAGGACGGGCAGGAAAAACAATCCCGCTTGAAATAATGATTATTGCAGGAAACCTTGCCGTTCACTATTCAAAAGCAAGAAAAAACGGAGAGGCAGATTTATACTACACCCAGGTAAAGCACCTTCGCCGCGCAAAAAACGGTCCAAAAGGGCTTGTGCTTCCGACAAACGAAAAAAACCTTCACATAAAACTTGATCCGGCAGTTTTGAGGAGTCTAGAAAATGATAGATGAAAAGGCTGTAGAAGAAGAAAACTCCAAACCAGCTTTTGAGCAGAAAATCAGAAATGACTGGGCTATCTTTACCCGGTTCTGCATTAAAAACAATCTTACAGTCTCTACAATGGAAAGCTGCACGGGAGGACAGATTGCATCCCTTATTACTGACACAGACGGAGCTTCAGCCGTTTTAAAAGGGGCCTTTGTTACTTACTGTGATGACGCTAAAATCCTTCAGGGCGTAAAAAAAGCAGCAATCGAAAAATACGGTGTCTATTCAAAGGAAACTGTACTGGAAATGGCTGAATGCTGCAGAAAAACTTATAAAGCGGATATCGGAATCGGTACAAGCGGCATTATGACAACTGGTGAAGAAGGAAAAGTATTTTTTGCAGTTGTCACAAAAGATGAAAGCATTGCCCGGAAATTAACCATTCCACCGGACAGAAACCGCCTGTTTTATAAAATGAGCACAGCACAGGCAGTTCTTACGGCATTCAAAAGCCTGAAGATTTATAAATGCAAAAAATCAGACTAATTACACTAATACTGTACAGAAAGAACTTAACGGCTTCTTTTATCTTACCTTATTTATTAATTGCCTTAATGATTGAATCAACATTTCCCAAAATCGCTTCTGCAATCTCAGGCTTATTCATTGTATAAATGTGAATTCCGCGGACTCCGTTTGAAATCATGTCGATAATCTGGTCTGTTGCATAGGCAATTCCTGCCTGTTTCATAGCTTCATTGTCATTTCTGAAGCGGTCACAGAAAGACAGCAGTTTCCGGGGAATATAGGCATTTGATAAATCTACCATGCGGTTTACCTGATTTGCATTAGTCACAGGCATGATACCTGCAATTACAGGCACGTGGATTCCAGCCGACTGAAGCCGATACAGAAATGAATAGAGCATGTCATTATCAAAAATCATCTGTGTTGTAAGAAAATCAACGCCTGCATCAACCTTATACTTTAAATTATCAATATCTGCATCGCGGTTAGCACTCTCAGGATGTCCTTCAGGATAGCAGGCTCCGCCGACACAAAAGCCCTCTTTTTTAAGGATTGCAGCAAGATCAGAAGCATGGCAAAGGCCTGACGGAAACAGAACCTCACCTTCAGTTCTATCCTGCGGATAATCACCGCGGAGGGCTAAAATATTGTGTATATTTTTTGCTTTCAAAGTTTCTACAGTCTCAAGAAGCTGTTCTTTTGTCGAGCGGACACATGTTAAATGAGCAAGGGCTGTAGTTCCCGTCTGTTCAACGGCAGAGGCAAGTTCAGATGTATTTGTCTGGGTTGAACCGCCTGCCCCGTAAGTAATGGAAATAAAATCCGGCTTAGAAGAGCACAGACGGAGGGCAGTTTCCTTTACGGAATTAAATGCTTCCTGTTTTTTCGGCGGAAAAATTTCGAAAGATAAAGTAACTTTTTTTGAATTAAGTATTTCACTGATTTTCATATAAACAACAAAATAGCAGAAAGAAGTGAAAAAATCTACAGCGTGTGCAGACCGTAAAAAAGTGACTGCACTCCCGCAAACGCATGTTCCTGCGCCATGCTGAAGGCAATAAGGTATCCGACTCCCTCACTTCGTTCGGTCGCGGCCTTCACAATGGCTCGGAACCTTTGCCTTTGCTCGCGTTCCGTCACTTTTTTGCGGCCAGGGTCAGAGTTATTATTTCCTGATTATCTGGATTTTTTTCAATATGACAGAATATAAGGCGTATATCCCCGCTGTTTCTTTTTACTTTTAATTTATCCTGTTTTTTTATATTATTCTCAATATGAAAAAAACTTTCCGTGAATACTTAAACGAACAGAATGACAAAGGCCTTCCCGTTTTTTTTGACGGCGGCATGGGAACTATGATTCAGGAAGCAGGAATCACTGACTACAATATTCCTGAAGACGTTTCCATTGAACATCCTGAAGTCATTAAATCAATTCACAGAAAGTATCTTGATGCAGGGGCAAATGTACTTACAGCGAACACTTTCGGTGCCCTTCCCCTCAAATTAAAAGACGCACGCTACAGCTGTAAAGAATATATCGAAGCCGCAGCCCGCCTTATGAAAGAAGCAGTAAAAGAAGCAGAAGAAAGCGGAAATACCCGGCCCCACTACATCGGCTGGGACACTTCCCAGATAGGACGTCTTCTTGAACCGATGGGCGATCTGACCTTTGACGAGGCCTACGATACCTACAGGAAAACTGCAGTTCTGGCAGAAAAAAACGGGTTTGAACTTGCCATCGTAGAAACCATGGCAGACCTTCACGAAGTAAAGGCGGCAATTCTTGCAATAAAAGAAAACACCTCTCTTCCCATTGTCGCTTCAATGACTTTTCAGAAAAACCTCCGCACCCTCACCGGTGCTGACGTTCAGACCTGCGTAACTTATCTTGAAGCCCTCCGCCCTGACGTAATCGGCTTTAACTGCGGCGGCTCTCTGGACGAAGGCGAAGAACTCTGCCGCCAGTTCTTAAAATACGCTCATCTGCCGGTTTTAGTTCAGCCGAATGCAGGTCTTCCTGTAGTGCAGAACGGAAAGGCTGTCTTTCTTGTTAAGCCTGAAAAATTTGCAGAAAGCCAGAAGAAAAACCGCCTGAACGGGGCTCTTGTTTTAGGCGGCTGCTGCGGTACAACTCCATCACACATAAAAGCCCTGGTTGAACAGGCTGAGCCTCTCGGAAAAGTTGAACAGAACTGCATAAAAGAAGCAGACAGTACAATGATCTGCTCGTACAACCAGACAGTACAGATTGGAGGTTCTGCCGGTCCGATGATAGTCGGAGAGCGCATTAACCCTACCGGCAAAAAAAAGGTAAAAGAAGCCCTTCAGAAGCATGACATGAACTTTGTCCTCTCTGAAGCAGAAAGCCAGATTAACGCAGGCGCACAGATTCTCGATGTGAATGTTGGACTTCCTGGAATTGATGAAGCCCAGACCATGGTGGATGCAGTTAAAACAATTCAGAATGCTTTTTCAACACCGCTTCAGCTCGATTCTTCAGAAGCTCCTGTACTTGAAAAAGGCCTGCGCTATTACAACGGAAAGGCTCTCATAAACTCAGTAAACGGAAGACAGGACGTAATGGATAAAGTCTTCCCGCTCGTAAAGCACTACGGTGGCTCTGTAGTTGCCCTCTGTATTGATGAAGCAGGAATTGCTCCGACTGCAGAAGGCCGCGTCGCCGTAGCAGAAAAAATCATAAAGGAAGCCGCAAAATACGGTATTCCAGTACGCGACATCGTAATCGATACCTTAACCCTTACTGTAAGTTCCCAGCAGAAAGAAGCACTTGAAACCTGCCGCGCAATCACCATCCTGAAAAACAAATACGGCAGTCAGGGCATAAAATTCATTCTGGGCGTTTCAAACATCAGTTTCGGACTTCCGCGCCGTGACATCATTAACTCACGCTTTTTTGCTATGGCTCTTTACGCAGGACTTGATGCCTGTATCATAAATCCATTAAGCCAGCCGATGATGGAAAGCTATTACGGCTACAGGGCACTCGCTTCTTACGATGAAAACTGCCTCACCTATATAACAACTTACAACGGAACTTCAGCCCCGCTTTACGGAGTTACGGCTGAACAGCTTTCTTCTGCTCTTCCTGCAAAAAGCGAAGTCAAAAAAGATGTTGCAGCCCCGTCTTCAGCATACACTGCCCTTCCGGAAGATTTAACAGAAGACGAAAAAGCTTTAATCGATATAATCTGCAAAGGATTTAAAGATTCGTCCGCACAGGCCACTAAAAAACTCCTTGAATCAAAAGTTGAACCTGTTTCAATAATTGACCGCTGCATAGTTCCTGCCCTCGATATAGTCGGAAAGGATTTTGAAAAAGGAGTAAAATTCCTTCCCCAGCTGCTTTTAAGCGCAGATACAGTAAGCGCTGCCTTTAGTGTAATTAAAGCCTTTTTAAAAGAAACAGGCACCCAGACTGAGTCAAAGGGCTCAATCGTCATAGCAACTGTTTTCGGCGACATTCACGATATCGGAAAAAACATCGTCAAAGCCATGCTCGAAAACTACGGCTACACTGTTATAGACCTTGGAAAAAATGTCCCTGAAGAAGAGGTAATAAAAGCAGTCCTTGATAATGACATAAAACTCGTAGGCTTAAGTGCCCTCATGACAACTACTGTAACCAATATGGAAAAAACCATTATATCTTTACGCTCTGCTTTAAAAGAGAAAGGAAAATCTGTTAAAATAATGGTAGGCGGTGCAGTCCTCACAGCTGATTACGCTGCCCAGATCGGTGCCGATTATTATTCAAAAGACGCAATGCAGTCTGTAGCAATAGCCAAGGAAGTTTTTAATGGATAACAAAAAACTCACCAGAAAAGAAAAAAGGGAATTAAAATTTCAGGAACGCGAATTAAAAACCTACAGCGGCCTTTATCCGTATTTCCGCATAATTCCTTCACCCCGCACTTATAAAGTTGCCTGGAAGTTTTTATATACAGTTACGAAAAATTACATGGGAACCCAGTTCCTTCAGAAGTGGGGCTTTTATCACATCCCGGTTGTAAACGTTGACTCACCGCTCGACAAAAAAATCCCGTTCACACCGTCAAAGGTTTATGTGTACATGGATTTTGTCTATCTTTTCCTGCGCCCGCTTACAATGATTATTAAGCGCTATGGAATGAAAAAAGCAGCACGTTTCTGCAACGAATGGTTTACGGCAACAACAAAAGTCTACACAGAAGCCGGCAGGATGTATAAACACACGCTTTCTACAACAGTGCGTCCTGTCTACAAAGAAAATATTCATTTCCGCATCATCCATGCCTTTGATCCGCACCTTCTTTGTGTTCCAAGCCTCCACATTGCACTGATTGCACTTACAACAGTTTACTTCAAAAAATTCTTCAGGGAACTTGAATTAACCGAAGCAGAATGTTTCCAGAAAAATACGGAAATCTATAATGAGGCAGTGGAAATTGCTGAATCAGTACTCTACATGAAACAGCACTCGGTAAACTGCATTCCGTCGGCCCTCTACATGATTACAAAACTCTTCCCGGAACTTTTCACACCAAACGATGCAGTAAACTTCATCAACGACATGTTCCTTACCGCTCCTGCCATCAGCACAGAAGATGTTGCAGAAATAAAAGACCACATCTCCTTTATGTATGAAAGACTTTTACTCGAAGGAATTGCCGCAGACGACTGGCGCGATCCTGTTATCCGCTGGATAGAAAGCTACGACTACCAGAAAGAAATCAAAGCATACGAAGAAAAACAGACTCAGGAACAGCAGAAGGATTAAAAGATGTTTGAAGTACGGGTTAAAGACGACTTTGCCGCCGCACATTTTTTAAAAGACTACCACGGAAAATGCGAAAACCTTCACGGACATAATTACAAAGTTTATGTCCATGTTTCAGGAACACAGCTTGATGAAGGCGGAATGCTTCTTGATTTTTCAATCCTCAAAAAAGCCCTTAAAAAAGTTCTTGCTTCAATTGACCATACAAACTTGAACGACATTTCTTTTTTTAAGGATAATCCAAGCGCAGAAAGAATTGCAGTTTACATCTACGACAGTCTGATTAAAACCTTAAGTGAAGAAGGAAAAGACCTTTCATCTTCTTCGCCTTCAGGAACAAAAATCTGCCGCATCGATGTTTTTGAAACTGACACAAACCGCGCCCGCTACATCCCGGATTAATTCTCTCCGCCGCACAGCTGCTTTCTTCCTGTCGCACAGCTGCTTTCTCCATGCAGTCTGCATCCCGCCGCACAACTGCTTTCTCCCCGCCGCACAGCTATTTTCTGTGATTGAAACACTCACGGCTTTAGGGATAGAATAAAAGAGTTATGACAAAAAATCTTTCAGAACTCTTAAGTTCATTCGACCACGTATGCACGGAAAGTGACGGCTCAACATTAAACGCCGCTTTTACTGACACAAAAATTACAGACCTTGTATTTGACAGCCGCGATGTTACTCCGGGAACACTCTTTTTCGCCCTGCCAGGCACTCACACAACAGGAAACATTTTTATACCGCAGGCACTTTTAAACGGTGCAGCTGCAATAGTTTTCCAGGACGATTTTGATTCTGACACTAAGGAAAAAATCTGTTCTGCCCTCAAAAAAGCTGACTCGCACCCGGTATTTCTCCGCGTAGCAGACAGCCGTAAGACAATGGCTCCTGCCGCTGCCTGTTTTTATGACAACCCTTCAAAAAAACTCGGAATAATCGGAGTTACAGGAACAGAAGGAAAATCTTCAACCGTAAGCTTCATCTGGCAGCTTTTACGCTTAAACGGACACAAGGCTGGCTTTATTTCTACAGTTCAGTATTCCCTGGGAGACGAAGCTATGGCTAATCCCCAGCACACCACAACACCTGAAGCCCCTATCATCCAGAAATATCTTGCACAGATGGCAGAAAAGGGCTGTGAATACGCTGTAATCGAAACTTCAAGTCACGGTCTTTCACCAAAGCTCTCACGCACCGCCTGCATCGATTTTGACTGCGGCGTATTTATGAACGTAACACTTGAGCACCTTGAATTTCACGGCACCTTTGAGCAGTACCGCGACGACAAGGCAAATCTCTTCAGAAAACTGGACGAAAACGACCACATAAAAACCATCTGCGGCAAAAAAACTACAGTTCCGTCGTTTGGAATCGTAAACCTCGAAGATGAATCAGCCCCTTATTTTATAAAAGCAACAAAAAAGCCGGTAATAGGCTTTACGACAGAAGGAAAAGCAGGAAAACAGGCAGTTGCAGGAATTGAAGACCAGAAACCTCTTCCTCCTCTCCCGCCTTCAATTCCATACCTCTGCGGCAAGAATATTGCAAGTGCAAGTTATGGACTTACCTTCAGCATTACAGAACCTAATCTCGTAGATAAAAGTTCTAAACCTGTAAATCCCGGAATAATTCACGTTAAGGCACCGCTTCCGGGCGCTTTCAACGCCTACAACATAATGGCAGCCTTAATCGCAGTAAGCCGCCTCACCTCAACACCGCTTTCAGTTATCGCAGAAAAAGTTCCGCAGATGACACCGGTAAAAGGAAGAATGACAGTAATCGACCAGGGACAGCCCTTTGAAGTTATCGTTGACTATGCGCACACTCCTTCAAGCTTTGAAACAATCTTCCCTCCAGTCCGAAGACGCTGTTCAGGTAAAATGATAAGCCTTTTTGGAAGCGGCGGCGAACGCGACAGAAAAAAGCGTCCGTTACAGGGAGCCGTTGCAGCCCGCTTCTGCGATTACATCATACTCACAGATGAAGATCCTCGCGGAGAAGACAGTGTTGAACTCTTAAAGGAAATTGCCGCAGGTGCTCAGAAAGAAGGAAAAATCTTGAATAAAGACCTTTTTATCACACCTGACAGACCGGAAGCTATCCGCCAGGCTTTTAAGATGGCATCAAAAAATGACATCGTCCTTCTTTTAGGAAAAAGCCACGAAAACTCAATCATCTATAAGGACGGCCCTCATCCCTACGATGAGATTTCAGAGGCAAAAAAAGCCCTCTCAGAAATGGGATACAACAAATAATTAACCGCCGGCGTATCCTCAACGCCTGCAGGAATCACAGCACACCCCGCAAAAAAAAAAGCTGAACTCCAGATTGAAGTTCAGCCTTGTTTTGCAGTCTTAACCGCTAATTGGTAAGACACACTGACAGTTTATATGCAATATGGAAGTCAAAACCGGTTCCATTTTTAGAAACTTTTGTTCCGTCGTATTCAAGATAGCCTTCCCACGGAAGTGAAAAACCGAATTCAAGGCCGTTAGAAACCATGTCGTCTCCCCACTGCCATGAGAAAGATGCTCCAAACTTATAGTTTGTAACAACCAGCTTATCATCTTCAACATATTCCATATCTGTAAGACTGTAACGCTCCCAGATAAGAGGATAGATATTTACCTTCTTTTTTGTGCTGCTGCCGTCAAAAGCCCAGCCGATGGAAGGAGCAAGAGACCAGGCGATTGAATTGGCATCTTGATTGTCTCCGTCATCAATCTCAATGGAAACATCACACTTTTTTACACCGCCCTTTACGCCAAGACCAAAGGGACCGGAAAATGTATGGAAAAATTCACCTGTTACTCCGTAAGACCAGATGTATTCAAAAGCGTCAGCCCCAGAGGAGCCTTTTTTATCCTGCCAGTAAAAGCCCCATTCAAGGGGAATTGAAAAATTAAGATAGTCATTTGCAAAACAAAAAACAGAAGCAAAAAGAACAGTAAGTCCTGCAATAAGTTTTTTCATACAAATTACCTCCTTTCTGGATTTCATGCGTCAAAATGCACATGGGTATCTAATTATAACTTAAATCTTTCTTAAAGACAATTTTTTAATGGTATTTAAGGGCGTCTCCCCCGGACTGTATTCATTCCGGGGGCCGCTATGTTCCGGATTCCGCTTCCGCTCCAGCCGCTCCGCGGCCTTCGTCCTTCACAGCGCTGACGCTTCCCCTGCCACTACACCATTTTTATTCAAATCGCTATAATTTAACTGCCGGTTAAAAAAAGAAACCGGTCTAATTTCATATAAAAAACAGGCTAAATACATGACAGTTACAGTTATTTACGGCGGAAAAACAGGAGAACACGAAATCTCATTAGTTTCAGGAGCAGCCGTTGCACGCAATATCGACTCAAAAAACAAAGTTCAGCTCATCGCAATTTCAAAAGAAGGACGCTGGTTTTTACAGCCTCAAAGCGAACTTGAACGCATAAAAAAAGACTCAAAAGCAGCCTTTTCCATCATCGAAGATGAATCAAAAGAAGTTTCAGTAATTCCAGGCGGCGGAACAAAAAGAACTTTCCGCATCAATAACGAAATTATCGGCACAGACGTTGTTTTCCCTGTCCTGCACGGACCTTTCGGCGAAGACGGAACAATTCAGGGACTTTTTGAAATGACAGATGTTCCTTATGTAGGCTGTACTACCCTCGGAAGCGCAGAAACAATGGATAAGGAAAAAACAAAGGTTGTTTTAGAGCATGCTGGCATTCCTGTAGTTCCGGGCATCTGCGTAAGGCGTAGTGACCTTGCCGACTGGAAACGCTATGACGAACTTTTAGAACAGGCACAGACAGAACTTGGCTTCCCTCTTTTTGTAAAACCATGCGCCGCAGGAAGTTCAGACGGAGCATCCCTTGCAAAAGATTTACAGCACTTAAACGGCGCAATCATGGAAGCCTTCAACTGGGATGACAAAATCTTAATTGAAAAGGCAGTTAATGCCCGGGAAATTGAATGCTCTGTTACAGGAAATCCGACAATTGATGACGGAACAGTACCGGCAGAAAAGCTGACAGCTTACGGACCTGGAGAAATTGCGCCTAAACACGACTTTTACGACTACGATGCAAAATACAACGACCCTGACGGAGCAGACTTACTCATTCCTGCCCGCCTCGAAGAAGACAGACTGGAAGAAATCCGCACACTCGCAAAAAAAGCCTTTGCAGCCTTAGACCTTGCAGGCTTAAGCCGCGTAGACTTCTTCATTGATAAAGACACAGACAAGCTCTACTTAAATGAAATAAACACCATGCCTGGCTTTACCCAGATCAGCATGTTCCCAAAAATGTGCGGCGCTTTCGGCCTGGATTTTACAAGCCTGACAAATCTTTTAATTGAAGAAGCCGTTGCAAGATTCAAGAAGACAAGAAATCTTCAGACTTCAAGGTAAAAATATACTTAAGGAGTTCTTATGTCAGACACAAACGAACCACTTCCGCCCGTTCCTCATTTTTACCCGGAGGGCTGTTATTTTAAAACTTTAGATGACATACGCGGCAAAAATGTTGTCGTAATGGGACTGGGGCTCAACGGCGGCGGAGAGGCGGCTGTACGCTTTCTTTTAAAATACGGCGCAAAAGTTCTTGTAACTGACATGAAAACTGCAGAGCAGCTCGCTCCGACAATTAAATCCCTGTCCGAAGATGCTTCCCTTCCTAAAGAAAACCTTTCATACCGGCTGGGCGAACACAGAATCGAAGACTTTGAAAACGCTGACTGTGTAATCAAAAACCCGGGCGTAAAATATGACGGCAACAAATATCTTGCCGCTGCAAAAGCAATTGAAACTGACCTGAGCCTCTTCCTCAATTTTTCAAAGGCACCTGTAATCGCAGTTACAGGCAGCAAAGGAAAAAGTTCTACAGTAAGCGCAATCTGGTATGGACTTAAACAGGCAGGGTTTGACGCCTACCTTGGAGGAAACATCACGGTTTCACCCCTTACCTTCCTTGAAAAAACAAGCGGAACTACACCTGTAGTGCTTGAACTTTCAAGCTGGCAGCTTGCAGACCTTCGCGGAAGAAAACTTTTAAAACCGCACATTGCAGTAATCACAAAAATAATTCCTGATCATCAGAACTTTTATCATTCAATGCTTGCCTATGTAGCCGACAAAAAACTGATTTACGCCGACCAGACAAAAGATGATTTTACGATTCTTGATTTTGATGATGACCCGGCTGCAGACGGCGGAACCTTAATCGATAACTGGGGCAATATTTTTGCAAAAGAAACAAAAGCACAGGTCCTGCGCTATTCAAAAACAAAACTTCCTAAAGAAGTGTACGGAGTCTGGCAGGATAAAGACGGCAAAGGCATCTGCCGCCTGCCCCCGAAAAATATGAGCCGTTACGCCCAGACTCACGCAAAAGACACTGAAGTAATCTTAAAAGACCTCGTTGTTCCCGGCAAACACATGCGCCTCAATGTCTTAAATGCAGCCCTAGTCCTTGAACTCATGGGAGTAGCCCCTGAACAGACAATCAGCATTCTCGGACAATGGAACGGAATTGAACATCGCCTTGAATTCTTCCATGAGTGGCAGAATGAAAACCTGACCGTCCGCTTTTACAATGACTCAGCCGCAACAGTTCCTGAGGCCGCAGCAGAATCAACACAGGCCTTTGGAGAGCCTGTAATCTTTTTAACAGGCGGAACTGACAAAGGACTTGATTTAACGCCTATAGCCCGCACACTTTCAAATCCGCTTGCAATCCAGCCTTCGGCTACATACCTGCTTGCGGGCACTGCAACAGATAAACTTATCGAAGATTTTAAGGCACACGGAATAAAGCACTCAGGCGTTTATAATTCCCTGGATGAAATGCTTAACAAACTCAAAGAAGACATAAAAGCCCGCCGCGGCGCAATCGGAAGAAAAGTCGTAGTTTTCAGCCCGGGCGCAACAAGTTTCGGAATGTTTAACAATGAGTTTGACCGTGGAAACCAGTTTAAACAGAAAGTAAAGGAAATATTTTCATAAAAAAATAAATACCAATTGATCAACGGAGAGGTACTAAAATGGAAGAACAAAAAGACTGGAAAAAGACCGGAAAAAAGTCTATTTCGCTTAAGGCAGAACTGACAGGAATTATTATAGGAGCCTTGGCCTTAACCGCAGCTGTTATAGTAACGGTTTCACTGTCAATTCTGGATAATAACATTGTAGTAAGTACAGAAGACAGCTTAAGTCACACAAGTGAAGGAGCCATGTATCTTCTGAAAGACTGGCAGGATAATGTTACCCGCTACGCAAACATTCTTGCCTCAGGGCCTGATATTATCGCTTCCATAAGGAACAACGATTCAGTTAAGGCCGATGCAACCGGTGAAGAAAAATCCAGCAAATTCGGGCTTGATCTTCTTGCCATAATCGGCAGCAACGGCGATGTAATCGGCGGCTACGGCATGGAAAACAGCCGTAACCTTGACCACCTGGATATTATACAGTCGGCACTTGCCGGAGAAGAAGACTATACCTATGACGCGGCCGGCGATTATACTTTTGCCCTTCTGGCAGCATGCCCTGTTTATATAAACAGAGAAATCCGCGGTTGTGTACTTGCCGGATATAACCTCACCGGACAGAGTGAAGATTCCTATGTACCGATTATTCAGGGTAATTATGATGTTGAGTGTACTGTTTTTAAGGGCACCACCCGTGCAGAAACAACACTTGGTCCTGACATGATAGGAACGACACTTGAAAACCAGGCCATCGTAAATAAGGTTTTCAAAAACGGACAGCCTTATTCAGGTAATAATGTAATCAACGGTATTTCATATATAACAAACTACCTTCCGCTTAAAGACGGAAAGGACAATATAAA
>DGGY01000039.1 GCA_002392405.1 Treponema sp. UBA3862
TAAAAATCATCGGTGCGCGTGAAGGTGAAAGAAACCATGAACCTTTATGGCTTGATGAAGAAAAACCCCAGAAAACAAAATACGAAAAACTTCTGGAACTCAAAAATATTGAAATCATGGACGAAATCTTAGAATCACTTTTAGCAAAACTTTATCCTGTATGTTATTATGAAAAAGAAAACGGCGATTTATTCAGGGACAAGGACTATCTTATAAAAGAACTCTGTAAAGTAATTCCGTCGCTGGATGATTACTATAAAAATACTAAAAATAATTCAAAAACACTTTAGGAGCATTTTTTTTGATGGAAAAATTAAAAGTACCTTTCTTTAAGCCTTCATTTTCTCAGGAAGAAAAAGATGCTGTTCTTGAAGTAATTGATTCCGGATGGCTTACAACAGGAAAAGTAACTCACAGGTTTGAAGAAGAATTTGCCGCTTACACAGGCTCTAAATATGCGCTTGCTGTTAATTCAAATACAAGCGGAATGATTCTTGCAATGGAAGCCTGCGGCGTAAAACAGGGAAGATATGTTATTACAACGCCCTACACTTTTGTCTCCACAGCCGCAAGTGCGGTTCACCTTAACGCAGATGTTCTTTTTGCAGATACAGAAGAAGATTCCTACTCTATTTCACCTTCTTCAATAAAAAAAATCCTTGAAACTTTAAAAAACGAAGGCAGAGTGAATAAAGTCAGCGCAATCGTTCCTGTTCATATTGCAGGAAATCTCTGCGACATGAAATCAATCCGCGCACTTGCAGAAGAATATTCAACACCTGACAATAAAATATATGTAATCGAAGACTGCGCACATTCTTTTCCAAGCAGAACAAAGGACGGTTTTGCAGGCACTTTAGGAGACGCAGGAATTTTCTCTTTTTATGCCACAAAAACCATGACCACAGGCGAAGGCGGAATGATTACCACTTCAGACAGCACTCTTGAGGCAAGAATGAAATGCATGCGCCTTCACGGAATGAACAGGGATGCCTGGGACAGATACACAGGAGAAAAAGCCAGCTGGGAATATGATATAATTGCACCTGGTTTTAAATCAAACCTTCCTGATATTTTGAGCGCAATCGGACGGGTTCAGTTAAAAAAAGCAGAAGAATTTGATAAAAAAAGAAAGGCAATTGCTTTCCGTTACAACGAAGCATTCAAAAATATTCCTTTTATCACTCTTCCGCCGGACGGAGAAGGAAACGCCTGGCATCTTTATCTACTTCAGTTAAAACCTGAACAGCTCACCTGCAGCCGTAACGAGTTTGCAAAAGAACTTCAGGAGAAAGGCATTGGTATTTCAATGCACTTTATCACGATATATAATTTTTCATGGTGGAAAGAAAAATACCCTGAGTATACACCAGAAACTTTTCCTAACGCTGAAAAACATTATCAGAACACAATCTCCCTGCCTTTATGGCCTGATATGACTGAAGAAATGGCAGAAAAAGTAATAAATACAGTTCTTGAAACAGGTAGAAAATACAGTGTGCGCTAAACGTAAAACACAGCAGAATGCAAACCTTCTCTTCTCTGATGACTTTTATTCTGACCTCCGCGAGGAAGGAATGCTTTATGCTTCAATTTTACGAAGTCCTGTACCAAAAGGAAAAATTCAGGATTTAAAAATTAATGACCTCCCTGAAAATACATATTTTTTCGGCTGGGATGATATCCCCTCAGCAAAACATATAAAAATTCTTGAAACACAAATTCCTCTTTTTGCACAGGATGACATAAGTTATTCCGGACAGCCTTTAGGAATAATTGCAGGGAATGACCGCAAACTTGTAAGAAAGCTCTGTAAGAATATAAAGATTGATATTGATGAACACTTTTTCTATGAAGAAAAAGAAGAATCAAATATTCTTGCCAGAAGGGAAATAAAATACGGAAAAGATTACGAACCGGAAGAAGACGATATAACTGTCGAAGAAGAATGGGAATCAGACATAAACGTCCAGAATTATTCTGAAACTAACGGTGCTTTATGTATTTGCAAAAACGGAAAACTTTATGTCAAAACTCCTAATCAGTGGATTTCAAATTTAAGAAAAAATCTTTCAGCAGTTACAGGAATTGACTGTGAGAATATCTTCATCACACGGACAAAACTTCTTTCAAAAAATACAAACATTCTCTGGCTTAATACGCTATTGTGCTGTCAGTGCGCTGTAGCCTGCATAAATCTAAAAAAGCCTGTAAAACTTGAACTTACAAGAAGTGAGCAGCAGTCTTATGCAGAAAACACGTCCTCAGTAAAAATTTCTCACAAAACGACAGTTTCTAAAACAGGTCTTATTAAGGCAATGGATGTTTTAATCCATGTCAACGCAGGCGCCTATAATCCGTTTGCACAGGAAATAGCAGACCGGCTGGCAATTTCAAGTACAGGCGTTTACAACTGCCCGTCCATAAAAATATCTTCAAATATTTACAAAAGCCATTCAATTCCTTCATCAATCGATTTTTCTATTATCAATTCTAAGGCGTTTTACGCAATTGAAAACCAGATGAACCTGATTTCACTCAAAACAGGCATAGATCCTCTCCAGCTCAGGCTCCTTAATTTAAAGACAGAAGCTAAACAGAACAAAAATTCCATTATCTTTGAAACAGGCCGCTCAAAAGACGCATTGGAGGCAATCGCAAAAAAAAGTATTTTCTTAAGAAAAAATGCCGTTTACAAAATCAGGGACGAACACAGATTTGAAAATGACAACGCATCACCTTATGCTCCTCCTGTCAGAGGCATTGGACTTGCCTGTGCGCTTGAAGGAACAGGATTTGCAGGTTCCCAGTTTCTCAAAAAAAGCCTTTCAATTGAATTAACCTGTACAAAAGAAAAAGAACTTTATATCAGGGGAATTCCTTCTTCAAAAAATATCTGGACAATATGGCAGCTTCTTTCTTCATCAATAACAGGAATCCCGCCAGAGAAGATTTTCCTTGATACAAACTTCAACAGCAAGACTGAACCTGAAAATCCTGAAACTACAGATGCCTCAATTGCAATAAATACAAAACTCATTCAAAAGGGGTGTGAGGCTCTTAAAACTAAAATCGCCTCAAAAGATTCTCTTCCTGTAACTGTAAAGAAAACTTTTATGGTTAATCAGAATAAAAACTGGGATGAAAAGAATTTCACGGGAAAGCCTTATTCAAGCACAACTTTTGCCGCAATGATAATCGAACTGGAACTGGATCTTGCCCTTTACACTCCTCTGCTCCGCGGCATTTATTTTATTATAGATGCAGGAAAAATTTTAAATCCAAAAACAGCTGAAACTTCTATTAAAAACGCAATACAGGAAGAATTAAGGGAAGTAATCGAGGATGAAGAAATTGAAGCAACTTCAATTTCAATCCAGTTCATGCAGTCAGACGATGAACCTAAGCAGATTGGAGAAATTGTAGCCTCCCTTCTGCCTGCAGCATGGGCTTCAGCCTTATCACAGGCAGTCGGAAAAACAATAACCCACATGCCGGTTCAGACTGACACTATATACAAACTTACAGAGAAATTAAAAACCGCATGGAAAAAAGCCCGTCTGGAACAGATGCAGAATACAAATGAAGAGGAAAAATCAGATGAAGATTCCGGTAACAATAAATAATGAAAAAATAATACTGGACGAAAATCCTGAAGAAAAACTTCTCTACGCATTAAGAAAACGCGGATTTATCTCAATTAAGCGCGGCTGTGAAGAAGGAAAATGCGGTTTCTGCACTGTACTCTTAAATGACAAGCCTGTTTCAAGCTGTCTTATTCCTGTCGGCATAGTAAAAGACTGCAGCATCATTACCCTCGAATACTTTTCAAAATCAAAAGAATATGAAGACATAAGCGAAGGTTTCAGGAAAGCAGGAATTGAACTTTGCGGCTACTGTAATTCCTTCAAATATTTTTCCGTTTACCGTCTTTTAAAAGACAATTACAGGCCTGCAAAAGAACAGCTCTTAGAACTTACTGCAGAAGACAAATGTTCCTGCACAGAGCAGACAGCCTTTATGAACGGAATTCTTTATGCCACCGCAAACCGCCATGAACGCGAAGGAAGGAAAAAGAATGTCTAAAAATTATCAGATTTACTATGCAAATTCGCTTTCAGATATTTTCTATCAGTTAAAATCAATCAATGCAGTAGAAATTGTAAGCGGCTGCACTCAGAACAAAAAACTTCCTGAAATCTCCCTTTGCGTAAGAAACATAAAAGAACTCAATTTTTCAGTAAAACACGAACGATCCTTTGATTTCGGTCCGGAGATTACTCTTTCTGAAATCCTTAAAATAGACCCGTCTAAACTGCCTTCAGTTTTTTACGAAGCTGTTAAATCTATCGCAAATACAAATATCAGAAACATTGCCACACTGGCAGGTAACATCTGTGCAAAAGAATACAGGCATACTCTCTTTGCCCCGCTTACAGCCTTAGACGCCCGTCTGGAATTAAAAAACGAAACGCAGACAGTTTATCTTCCAATGACAAAATTTACAAAAATACCTGAAAGTTTTGTACTTACAAAAATCAGTGTTCCTGTAAATGAATGGGAAGTAAGCATTTTTAAACGGCTCGGCCCGTCACACATAATTACAGAAAATTCAGCTTCATTTGTATTTCTTGCAAACACCTTAAAAGGCCAGCTTTCCGACATAAAAATAGCATTTGCAGGTCCTTTCAGCCTTAGAAGCCTTGAACTTGAAAACACCATCTTAGGGGCTTACCTTCCGCTAAAAGACAGTGCCATAGCAGATTTCATTGAAAACGCCTCAAAACTATACGATGAATTGAGTGACGGCCTCAATGTTCCTCAGGTCTTACGGTCTCAGTTCTTAAACCTTGTAAAATTTTCCCTTGAACAGCTCACTTAAGTCTATTTAATGAGCATGCAGTCACCATACGAAAAGAAATGATACTTTTTATCAACTGCATGACTGTAGGCATTTAAGATATTTTCCCTGCCCGCAAAGGCACTTACAAGCATAATCAGCGTGCTTTCAGGTGTGTGAAAATTTGTAAACATCTGGTCTACACATTTAAACTTATAGCCCGGGTACATAAAAATGTGAGTAGAAGAAGAACCGCCTTTAACAAAGCCGTTTTCATCTGAGGCTGACTCAAGCGTACGCACGGAAGTTGTTCCTACGGCAAGAACAGGTCTTCCCTCTTTTTTTGCCCTGTTTATCTTTTCTGCCGTATCAAAAGGAATCGTATAAACTTCTTCATGCATTTTATGGTCTTCAATATTTTCAGCACGCACAGGCAGGAAAGTTCCAAGTCCTACATGAAGCGTTAAAAAACACCTTTCAATTCCTTTTGCATCAAGTCTTTTAAACATTTCATCAGTAAAATGAAGTCCCGCCGTAGGACAGGCAGAACTTCCCGTCTCTTTTGCATAGATTGTCTGATAGCGTTCAGAGTCAGTGTCATCATCTTCACGGCGGATATATGGAGGAAGCGGAATGTGTCCGTTTCTTAAGAACCAGTCGTCATCAAGCGGAGAGTCAAAACTAATTGTTCTGAATTCACTGCCTTCATCTCTTTCATTTGGTATTATTGTTCCTACAGAACCGTCATTGAAGCAGTATTTATTACCCGGTTTGATCTTTTTAGCATTACGGACCATCGTATGCCATATTTTTAAATCTGCGCTCATCTGATTTAAAAACATAAACTCACGTTCAATCTTCGCTCTTTCATCAGCGTCCTCAACAATTTTAATTCCGTAACAGCGGCTTCTTCTTACCTTTGAATTATTAAAAACCATCAGAGTGTCAGGAGAAATAAGATCAGGGAGGTCATCCATCCTTAAATCCTGAATTTTTCCGTCCTTTCTGCCTAAAAGCATAAGATTATCCTGACCGCGCACTCCAGAAGGTTTCTGCGCAATCAGTTCTGAAGGTAAATCAAAATTAAAATCACTAAGTTTCATCGTTTTTCCTTTTAGAGGGGCGTCCCGCTTCGCGGCCGGGTGCTCCGGCCTGCTTCGCGCCTTCGGACGCTCACGCTCATCCGCCTGAGGCGGACTAAAGGGCCTATGCCCCCTGACGCATTTAAAATAATGTTCCCTGACCGTTAGACCTGTCTTTATATTCAAGCCCTAAGTGTTCATAAGCCTTTGCAGTTACAATTCTTCCTCTCGGAGTACGCTGCAAAAGCCCGCACTGAATAAGATAAGGCTCATAATAATCTTCAAGCGTATCCTGTGCTTCCCCGATACTGATGGCAAGGGTTTCAGCCCCGACTGGACCGCCTCCAAAGTTTTTTATGATTGAAAGCAGGATTTCACGGTCGTACTTTTCAAGCCCCATTTCATCAATTTCAAGCCGGACAAGTCCGTCTTTTACTGTTTTTAATGTAATACAGTTCTGCCCTTCAACCTGGGCAAAATCCCTCATTCTTCTTAAAACACGGTTTGCAACGCGCGGAGTACCGCGGCAGCATTCTGCAAGTAAAAGAGCAGCATCATCGGCAATCTGAATATCAAGAATTCTGGCACTCCGCTTTATGATTAAAGAAAGTTCATTATGTGTATAAAACTCAAACCGCGGAATAAAACCAAACCGGCTTCTTAACGGGCTTGAAACACTGCCAGCCTTAGTTGTAGCACCTACAAGCGTAAATGGCGGAATCGGAATTCTGACCGTTCTTGCAGCAGAGCCCTGCCCTATAATCCAGTCGAGTTCAAAATCTTCCATTGCAATATAAAGCATTTCTTCAATCGCAGGTTTCAGGCGGTGAATTTCATCAATAAAAAAAACTGTCCTTTCAGTTATTGTTGATAAAATTCCTGCAAGGTCTTTTGGTTTATCAAGCGCAGGAGCACTTGTTACCTTAAAATCAACACCAAGTTCATGTGCAGTAATCTGAGCAAGAGTAGTTTTTCCAAGTCCCGGTGGACCGATTAAAAGAAGATGATCGAGCGGTTCCTGCCTCTGTTTTGCCGCCTGGATAAATGTAGAAAGATTTCTTTTTACGCCTTCCTGACCAAGAAAATCAGAAAGATACTGAGGCCTTAATTTGTTTTCCTGCTCTTCATTATCCCTTATATCGGCGCGGACAATTGAAGATATTCCGTTATCAAAATTCTTTTCGTCAGACATTTAAGAAAGCTCCACAATTGCACGTCGGAAAATTATTTCTTCTTTTTCTTTCTGTGTTTTATCGTTTAATTCGTTTTCAAGACGCGAAGAAAGTTCAGAAATTTTTAATTCCACGTTTTTCTTGTCAAAACCCATATTTACAAGAGAATCAATCACATCGCTGAACAGAGAATTTTTAGGAAGACGGACAGTATTGACCTCATCATTTAAGGTAAGTTTTCCCTTAAGCGCGAGCATCATTTTTGCGGCAGTTTTTTTGCCTACTCCCGGGATTTTTTCAAGCAGAGCGGTTTCTCCATTTTCAAGTATATCTTTAAGCTGTCTGGAAGTAGCACTGCTCATTATTTTTACAGCACCTTTAGGACCGACTCCGTCAACTTTTATTAATTCAAGAAAAAGACTTCTTTCTTCTGAATTTGCAAATCCGTAAAGACACATAAGCTGTTCTGTATGCTGAAGAAAAGTATAAACCTTAGCGGACTGACCGGGAGCAGGAAGAAGCTCAAGATTTGAATCAGGAACGCAGATATCCCACTCTATACCGTTATTCTCAAGAAAAAGCTGTCTTGGAAGTTTTGCAGTAACTGTTCCGGAAATCGAATTAAACATAAAACTATTTTAACAGATTTTTAAATTGTAATGAAGATGTGTAATTGCACCTGCAAGGGCATCAGCGGCATGGTCCGGCTTTGGCTGAACTTCAAGTCCTAAAAGAATTTTTACATATTTTTCAACGAGTTCTTTATCAGCCTTTGTGCTCCCTGTAACAGCCTGCTTAATCTGATTGGGTTTATATTCACACAAGGGAATTGCATTCTGAGCAAGAATTAAAGTGCACACACCCTTTGCTTCAGCAACTGATATCCCTGATGTAACATTTTTAACAAAAAAAAGCTCTTCCATTGAGGCTTCAGTCGGTTTAAACTCATTTATTACGGCCTGAAGACTAGAAGCAATTTTTAAAAGTCTTTCAGACAGGCTTTCACTGCTTTTTGTTGAAATACAGCCGTAACTTACCATTCTGTATCTGCCGTTACAGTAATCGACAATGCCAAAACCGGTATTTGCAAGCCCGGGATCAATCCCGATTACCCGCCTGACATGAGAAAAATCTGTATTTTTTTGAGTTCCACCCTTTGTTCCGGGAAGATTTCCAAAGTTTTCTGCAGGGCCTTTCATAAGTAACAAACCTAAAAAAAATAAAACCACGGAAAACCTTCCGTGGTTTTTTATTCTTATACAGAACAGCACAAGGATGCGCTGTTCTGTCAGGCAGGAATTTTCAAAAAAATTGCTGCATCCATATTCAACAAAAGCAGCGCACGGATGCGCTGTTCTGTCAGGCAGGAATTTTCAAAGAAAATTCCTGCAAATATAAAAATCCATGGATGGATTTTTATATTTAATTATTCCATTTCGAAGTCATCAGGATATTCAGCTGTATGATATACGTTCTGAACATCATCATTGTCTTCAAGTTTGTCGATAAGTTTCTGAACTTTTGCAGCTGTATCTTTATCAACCGGTGTGTATGCATCTGGTACAAGACCAACATCAGCAGAAAGTGTTTCAAAACCTTTTGCTGTAAGGGCATCTGCAACTGCTGAGAATGCATCTGGTGTTGTTGTTACTGTGATTACACCGTCTTCATTAACGATATCATCAGCACCTGCTTCAAGAGCAGTTTCCATTACTTCGTCTTCATTTACTTTTTCAGCATCAAGTTCAATTGTACCCTTGCGCTGGAACATGCGGCTTACAGAACCAGTTGTTCCCAGGTTTCCGCCTGATTTAGAGAAGATGTTGCGTACATCTGCAGCAGCGCGGTTATGGTTATCTGTAAGAACTTCAACCATTACTGCAACTCCACCCGGAGCGTATCCTTCGTAAACAAGTTCTTCATATGATGTTGCACCGTCTTCACCAGTACCCTTTTTGATAGCACGTTCAATGTTATCTTTAGGCATGTTAGCAGCACGTGCCTTGATGATTACAGTACGGAGACGAGGGTTTGAGTTAGGATCCCCGCCGCCCATTCTTGCTGCAATAGAAATTTCCTTAATGAATTTTGTGAACAGCTTACCGCGTTTTGCATCGGCAATACCTTTAGCATGTTTAATGGTTGCCCACTTACTATGTCCTGACATGGATAACTCCTTAAAATAAATTACGAATGAATATAATAATTTATCATAAAAATAAAGTTTTTATCAACACCCCAGTAAAATCCCGGAACTGCCGCTCAAAGATTTTACGGGGTATCTTAAGTTTTTTAAGATTACTAAAACTTCCTTAAAAATGAACCTGCAGCACCTGAAACAGCAGATGCAGCCTTGTTTCCTGCAGAAGAAGCTGCCTTTTTAGTTAATTCAGATTTTTTGGAATCAAGCTGTTTATTGATTAAATCAAGACTTGATTTCTGGCCGTCCAGCTGTGAAGAAATTCCTGAAAACTCTGAAAGATATTTCTGAGCACCTTCAGAAGAGCCAAGCTGTCCTGAAAGCGAAGAAAGGGCCTTTTCTTTTACGGCAGCAGTTTCTTTTTCAGCAATTTTTGAAACGGCACCGGCAAGGAGACGGTCAAAGTCTGTAGTAATTGCAAGATCTATTCCGTCTTTTTCACTGAAGGCAAACTTTGCCTTTGCATCAAGCGAATTGATTGAACTTAAAGCAGAACTGTAGATTCTTGAAGCAGTTTCTGAACCAAGTTCTCCTGCAGAAACCTTTGCAGGATTCATATTAACGCGTGCAAGACCTGAAAAACTGTAATCCTCATCCGCAGTAAGTTCTGCCTCAACAACTGAATTTCCTTCAAACTTTGGTACACAGTCAGCACCGGAAGCCTTTCCAAGGTCAAGTGTAAGAGGGAAATTATTTCCTGAATACTTACCTGCAATAAGAGGTGCAGAAGTATTTTCTCTTGCATCTACTGTAAGTATAGCATTGTGAAGGCGTTTTTCCTGAGCATAATTGCCTTTAATAATCCACGGTTCACCACGCTTATTCATATCACTTGAAATATTTGTGGCGAGGATTTCAAGGCCGTTTCCTGAACCATGAGCTTTTTCAATTAGAAATTTAGGAACCCGGTCTGTTTTCCAGAATACATAACGGCCAGGGAATCTTCTGCTCTCTTTTTTTGCTTTTTCAACAGCCTTTTTATTTGCTTCTTCTGCTTCTTTTGAATCACCGGAACCTTTCATCGAACCAGCATAAGAAATCAGCTGTTTAAGATAAGGATAATACTGTCCTAAAAGACCGTATCCTGCCTGATTTAACGCATCACTTACTGCTTCTTTTGCCTTTGAAACATCAAGAACAGATACTGCATCAGATAAAAGCTTTTTATCAGCAGCAACAGCATCATTGAGTTTTTTCTTAAGTTCATTTACACGCTTCTGATCAGCACTGTAAGAAGAAAGTGAACTCTCCATTTCTTTTTTAGAAGACTGGACTGCAGATAAAGCACTTTCAATCTGTTTTAAAAGCCCCGGAATTTCTGCAGCATTTACCTTTGAAACATTGAGTGAAGTAAGGGATTTTGCAGCATTCTGTGCATCCTCAACGCTTTTCTTTAATTCTTCAGGCTTATTCTTCCACTTTTCTACAATAGCCTTAAGTTCTTCTTCAACTTCTTTTGCAGTTTTCTGAGACTGAAGGTTATCCTTAACATTCTCAGTTATGGCATTTGGATCATACATTGCAAAAAGATCTGTAATCGCCTTTTTTGCTTTCTCAGGATCATTGCCGGTCTTCGCTTTTACTGAAGCATAGAATCCTGTCGAATCATTTTTCTCTGCCTTTTCTTTTGCAGATTTAGGTTTTACAGGAAGTTTACCGCTTTCCTTTCTTTCCGTACCCAGGGCGATTCCTGTTATTTCAATATTTTCTGCATGAAACCTTCCGCGCAGAAGATTTGCAAGATTGAAGTTAAGGTCAAGTTTTTCAAATTCAAAGATATTCTTAAACTCATCATCAGAAGAAGCCTGGGCAAGATTATTTACTGTAAGCTGTGCCCCAAGAATTTCTACATTTACTGAAGAAATATCACATTTTGCACCGAATATTCCCTGCATTGTTGAGCGGATTGCCATTTTTGCAACAGGATTTTTGAACACTGTTACCGTAATTCCTACAACAGCAATTACAGAAGCAACTGCAATAAACGGAGCTGCCTTGAATCTGCCTTTATTAGCCTTTATTTCTTTTGCAAGTGTCTTTAAACGCTTAAGTTCAGCTTTTGTAAACTCAGCACCTGTGCTTACGGCAAGAACTTCGTTTCCTTTTTTATCTTTACTGGTCTTAAAAAGTGACTTAACATATTCTTTATCAGAAGCAACATAAAGCTTTTTTAAAATCTGCTTTTCAAAATCCTTAGGTTTATAGGACTTTTTAAAAAGTGCAGGAAGTTTAGATGCATCTGCTTTTTTTTCTGCTTTCTTGACCTTTTCAGGTGCAGCTTTTTTTGAAGCAGGTTTTGAAGTTTTCTTTATTTCTTTCTCGCTCATCATTATTCTCCTGCCATTGAAACAATTTTTGAAAGAAGAGGAAGTTTATTGATTACTTTTGCAATCTTAGAATTGCGGATAAAATCAGCCGCATGCTTTCTCCACACAGCTACAAGAGCGCGTCCTGCAAAATAAAGCGGGATATATAAAGCAAGACCGCACAGGAAACTTCCCATAACAACAGTATTATTAAACTTTGTAAAAGCCACAAAAGGAATATCAAGCAGCGTGCCGAACACGGGTGCTAACGACGGAATTGTAAGGAATGCATAGCCGATTCTGTCAAACAGCCCGTCAAAGGCTGGAGAAACTGCAGAACCGATAAGAATCATTACAAGATAAGCAGGTTTATTAATTCTGATAAAGAGAATAAATACCATCACAAGATACCACAGAAGATTGTTCTTTGGCATAAGTCCAAGAATTGCACCGCAGGCAAAAGCGTGGGCAATTTCTGCAGGATTAACATTACCGTTAAAAGCCTGTAAAAGTTTTATTAATTTCTTAAGCATATTAATATTTTACCACATCAAAACAAAATGATACAATTATTTTAAAAATGAACAGAAAAACAGTTATCGTTGCAGAAATAGGTACTTCACATTCAGGAAATTTTGAAAAAGCCGTTAAACTGATGGACACGGCAATCGAAGCGGGCGCAGATGCAGTAAAGTTTCAGTGGGTCTACGCAGATGAAATTCTTCATCCTGATACGGGGTATGTAAATCTTCCGGGAGGAAAAGTAAGGCTTTATGACCGTTTCAAAGAACTTGAAGTTGAGCCTGAGTTCTTCAAAAAATGCCTTGACTACGCTCATTCAAAAAACACAGCTTTCATGTGCTCTCCTTTCGGCCTGAAATCCCTTAAAGAACTTCTGGAAATAAACCCCGATTACATAAAAATCGCAAGCCCTGAACTCAATCACATTCCGCTGCTAAAATCTCTTGCAGACTACCGCAGAAATGTAAAATGCATTCCGGCAGTTATTTCCAGCGGAGTTTCAAAAATTGAAGATATTGAAAAAGCAGTCAGCATTCTTGGAACACAAAACCTTACCCTGCTTCACTGCATCACCTTCTACCCTGCCCCGGAAGAACAGTACAACTTAAAGCTTATAAAAACTCTTTCAGACAGATTCAAAATTGATACAGGGGTCAGCGACCATTCCCTGGATCCTGTCTTAGTTCCATGCCTTTCTGTAAGTCAGGGAGCGGCAATGATTGAAAAGCACATAACTTTAAGCCGCCTTACTGACGGACTTGATGATCCTGTAGCTTTAACGGGGGAACAGTTTGCCCTCATGTGCCATACAGTACACCAGAGCGAAGCAGTTATGCGCCATTACGGGACTGCTCTGGGAGAAAAAGAAATTATACGACAACTCTCAGAAGAACACGGACTGGAAAGAATCACTGCCATTCTCGGGGATGGAATAAAAAAACTCGCACCTGCAGAAGAAGCAAATTACGGAAGAACAAACAGAAGCCTTCATTATCTTAATTCACTCAAAAAAGGCCACGTAATAAGGGCAGAAGATATTGCAGTTTTAAGGACAGAAAAAGTTCTAACTCCAGGCATTCATCCGGACTTTTTAGAAAAAGTAACGGGCTTAAAGCTTTCACAGGATGTAACTGGCGGTGACGGCGTACAGAAAGAACACTTTGAGTTTTTTCAATAGTGTTCCCCAAAAAACATAATTTCGTTAAAATAAAGTTATGGCAGATTTAATTCAACCACGCGTCCTTAAGGGATTCCGCGACATATTACCGGCAGGAGAAATCCAGAGAGCCGGACTGATGGAAAAAATTACAAAAGTTTACCGTTCCTACGGTTTTGTTCCGATTGACACACCTGTTCTTGAATACTCTGAAATTCTTCTGAGAAAATCAAACGGAGAAACAGAAAAACAGGTTTTCCGCTTTCTTGACAACGGAAAAAGAGATGTAGCCCTCCGCTTTGACCTTACTGTTCCCTTCGCCCGTTTTACAGCTGAACACGAATCTGAACTCTACTTCCCTTTCAAGCGTTACCATCTTGCAAAAGTATGGCGGGGAGAAAAACCTCAGGCAGGCCGCTACCGCGAATTCGTTCAGTGTGACATTGATACTGTAGGCTCAGATTCTGCCGCTGCTGATTTTGAAATCTTAAGCATCATGCGCGCTGCTCTTGCTGAAATCGGTGTAACTGACATTACAATTCACGTAAATCACCGCGGAATCTTTAACCGCTTCCTTTCTAAAATTGGTGTATCTGAAAAGTCAGAAGACATTCTCCGCTCTGTAGATAAACTTGCAAAAGTTGGAGAAGAAGAAGTAAAAAAAGAGCTTCTTGAATATACTGCATCTGAAGAAAAAGCACTTCTGATTTTAAAATACATTAAAGGAAGCAGTGATTTTGAAAGCACCCTCAACATGATTGAAGAAATGGCAGGAGGAGCAGACAGCGACTCTAAACGCATGAGGGAAATCTGGGGAATGATGAAAGCCGCAGGAATTGAAGCCACTTATGTTCTTGATCCTGCTATCACCCGCGGTCTTGATTATTACACAGGCGTTGTCTACGAAACTTTCCTCAACAAGCTTCCTTCAATCGGTTCTGTCTGCTCAGGCGGCCGCTACGATAATCTTGCAGGTCTTTAT
Source organism: Treponema sp. UBA3862 (assembly GCA_002392405.1). Lineage (GTDB taxonomy): Bacteria > Spirochaetota > Spirochaetia > Treponematales > Treponemataceae > Treponema_D. The sequence goes on from DGGY01000039.1 coordinate 14,261, forward strand.
ACAAAAACAAAACTTCCAGGTGTGGGCGCATCAATCGGACTTGACCGTTTGATTGCCGGTCTTGAACAGCTTGGAATCATCAGCAGCAAAGGCTCATATCTTGATGCAGAAATCTACTGTATGGATGCTTCACTTTCCGTTCATTACCAGGGCGTTGCAGCAAAACTCAGGGAAAAAGGCGTTAATGTTGAAGTTTTCCCTGAGGCAAAAAAAATGGGACAGCAGTATGCCGTTACTGATGCTAAATCAATTCCATGGGGAATATTGATCGGCACAAACGAAGCACAGAAAAATGTTCTGACCCTTAAAAAACTTGCAACCAGAGAGCAGTTTACAGATTTGACTGTTGAACAGGCTGCAGAAAAGATTTTAGCTGAAAAATAAAAGCCATGCGGAGGCAGAAAAACTACTTTAATTCAGAAAGTGCTTTTTCTGCCTTTAATTTATTCGAAAACACTTCAAGCGTATTTTCAGGAAGCCAGCCTTCTTCAACGCTGTACCATTTTTCACTGTTACCGTCTGTATTTACAAAACAATTTCCTTCAGAGCGGCGGATTGCACCACGTCTTAAGTGTTTAGTAACGGCTGACTCATAACCTGCATTTTCATGACATGGAACATAAGGCGAAAGAATCAGAATCCACTCTACCCCTGGAGCTGTATCTTTTTCATCCTGGGGATTAAGAACAAGCGGCTGGTCTTTTCTCGAACAGGCAGTAAAAATCATTGAGACAATAAAAATAAAAAGAAAAAACTTTTTCATTCTGTTAAACATCCGGTAATGACTGTGCAAGATATTTACAGATCTGAGGATAGATAAGCATATCTGAATCAACAAAATTCAGCTGTGGAATTTCAGCAAGTTCTGCCCATCTGTATTCTGTATGTTCTGTAAGTGTAAATTTTTTTTCCAGTCCGTTATGCGGAAACTGAACAAGATAGGCATGCAGCGAAAACTCATCGCTGTTATGCTTAAAAGACGCTTCAGCAATTCTGTCGCCTACAGTAACTTCTACACCGAATTCTTCCTGGAGTTCACGGACAATTGAGTCTTTTTCATCCTCACCTTCTTCAACTTTTCCACCGGGAAATTCCCAGCGCCCACCCATCTGTCCTACTGGATTGCGGTGTGCTATAAAAACTTTTCTTCCGTCAAAGGCGATGCACGCAATTGAAGTTCTGTTCATTTATGTTCAATTCTCCAGGCTGTATTTATATTAGTGTAATTCTATCTGAAATCTTAAAGGAATAAAACTCTAGGAAAAATAAAGTGAAGGACAGCTGCAATCAGACAGAAAATACCAAGATATTTTCTTCCGCCGATAAAAACTGAAGTTACAAATGACGGCATTCTTAAAGTAAGGTCTGTTTTCTGTGAATAGAACTCTATTAAAAGGGCAAAACATGCAGCAAGCCCTGCACAGGCTGGAATCAGATCACCGATAACAGGAACATCGTCCTGAACAGTTGAAAGCAGCTTCATAAGTCCTGTAAGTCCAGAGAGAATTGCAATTACCAGGCGGAAAGTCATATCATCAAAGAAAGTGCCTTTAGAATTAACGGCAAACTCAAGTTTTTTATCAAAAAGCGAATCATCTTCACCATTTTCTGCAGAATCACTTTCCATGCCTGCATTAATGGTCTCTCCAATATCAGAAGATGCTTCAGGTGCGTTTTTTTCGCTCATAAAATTTGTGGCATAAATAAGGATGATGCCTGCAATTATATTCAGAAGTATCGAAAGAAAATAAAACTGTAACATTTTCACTCCTCCGGTTACACTTTTTTTATAAAAACCGTAAAACTATCTTTTTTCCACAGCAGCTTTAAGGTTTACGGTTTTCTGATTAATTAAAACATCTGCTTCTACACTTACTATATCATAATCATGTAAAGTTGTCCTTAAAAAAGTCCTTGGTTCAATTAACTGCTGCAAAAAAAGCTGCTTTTCGACTGCTTCTTTACTGGAATCCCTGTAAATCACCTCAATCTGAGCTGCCGCCGGAACACAATTGACTTCATCAGCCCCCGTTTTTTTATCAATCTGAAGGCTTACATAAACGGTCTCTTCAAAAGAAAACGCTGAAAGATTATATGAAAACAAACCAGAAGAAGCTTCATTTCTTTTGTTAAAGATGCCAAGAAAAACTATCACTACAAAACAGACTACAAGGGTAAAAAACATAAAACGATTTGCGCGGGTCTGGACAAGAGCTTTAAAAAGACCAGGTCTGTAGGCCTTAAAAGTGCCTTCATAGTATTCTTTAACAAGTTTAGGTGCTTTTTTAACACGCTCATCGCGGTTATAGTGAAACACCATCTGCTCTTCTAAAGAATCCTCTTTTGTTTCTTCAAAACTGTTTAAGTCCATAAGAGCACCTTTTAATTCATAAATCCGCTTACAAGAGAATCAGTTCTCCACCAGGTAATCTGTGCGTTATTATTTTTTATGAAAAGTCCTGAGATAATACCGTTTCCGCTTAAACACATTGAATAATAGAGCATCTCACTGTGATTAATGTTAAGTACACGTTTTAAAATTTTCTGACCGTCCGGATGCACCATCTGAACAAGACAGCCTTTATCTACAGGCAGCATGAAAAAGAACCATCCTGAATCAGTAACGCCAAGGAAGTCAAAGGGAACTGGAAAAACTTCTTTACTTAAGTTTTCACTTATACTGTCTTCAAAAGGAGGAATATCAAGTCCTTCCTCATAAAAACCTGTCTCTGCATCAAGCGGATAAAGCATTGTTTTTTCGTAATCAATACCGGACTGTACTTTTGTAGCAGGATCAAGATAATTCTGGAAATAATTTACCAGTACATAAAGTTTATGAGTTTCATTATCAGGAATAACCTTTTCAAGACAGACAAAATAAACATTTTCAGTTTCTGACTGCTCCTTAAGTTTTGGAACAGAGCCGTCATTGAAAGGAATTTTATAAAGCAGATAGCCCCTGCTGTTAAACCAGAAAACAACAGGTCCTTCATTCTGTTCACAGACAACTACGAGTTCATCATTTTTTGTTGCATGAACAGATTTTATAAACGGGAAAGGAGTTCCGCCCGGTCCCTGCTGTCCCAGATAATCAATAAAACGTCCTTCACCGTTAAAGCGCAGTACAATGTAATTCAAAAGAACTTTATTTTCAGTATCAAACTCCTGTCTTTCAGCCGGGAGGGTATCAACTGCATAAAGTGTTTTTTTAGAATCTACTGTCAAAGGACCGAGTGTATTAAAAGGATAGGCAATTGCTTTTTTTGTAGAATTCAGGGAATTTTCTGAGGCAAATGAAGGTTTTTTAGTGATTTCTTCATTGTAAAAAAGACTTAAAAGATCCCCGTAAGAATTTAATTCCATGATTTTTTTTGACTCGCCGTTGGCAATAAAGAAAAAACCGTCAAGCATGGTCATGTGGGTATTAATACTACCGGTAGAACTTAAATTAAAGAGATTAAGCTCATCTTCAAAGCTTCCGTAATTTATTGTAAAAAGCTCATTTCCCTTAACGGACGCAACAGTTTTTGAGCGGCTGCATGAAACAAAAGAGAAAAAAAGACTCCCGCATAAAAATAAAAGACAGGTTCTCGTAAATATAGAAACATTTTTAATCATACCGTTAAAAGAATATTAAATTGAATTAACCCCGTCAACATAAGTCTAAAAGCAAAGTGCCTTAAGATGCGGCTGTCCGGATATTTTTATGGACTTAAAATTTACACAGTCTGTTTGTTTTTTACTATTCTTAAGTCTATTTTTTGTGTATATTATTAATATTATGTTAGACAAAATTTTTACCGCCATTTTCGGGTCTCAGAATGACCGTGATGTAAAAAAACTTAAGCCCATCGTTGCAGCAGTAAATGCAAAAGAAGAATGGGCAAAATCCCTTTCTGAAGAAGATTTTCCAAAACAGACACAGCTTTTTAAGGAGCGCCTTGCAAAAGGAGAAACTCTCGACGACATACTTCCGGAAGCCTTTGCTCTCTGCCGTGAAGCCGCTTTCCGTGTACGCGGAGAACGTGCCTATGACGTACAGATAATGGGTTCCATCAACCTCCATCTTGGACGTATTACAGAAATGAAGACTGGTGAAGGTAAAACCCTTGTTGCAGTTGCGCCTTCTTACCTTAACTCCCTCACAGGAAAAGGCGTTCATGTAGTAACCGTAAACGATTACCTGGCAGAACGCGATGCCGCTACCATGCGTCCTGTTTTTGCATATCTTGGCTGTACTACAGGTGCAATTCTTTCAAACATGGACAACGAAGCCCGCAAGGCTGCATACAACTGTGATATTACTTACGGAACAAACAATGAACTTGGTTTTGATTACCTGCGTGACAACATGCAGATTGATTTAAGCCGTAAAGTTCAGCGCGGTTTCAACTACTGTATCGTTGACGAAATTGACTCCATCCTCATCGATGAAGCAAGAACCCCTCTCATCATTTCAGGCGCAGGTGAAGACGATACTTACAAGTACTACGAAGTCGACAAATATGTCGGAGAATTCGAAGAAGTAGAAAAAGATCCTGCTATCGATGATTATCCTGATGAAGTAAACATGACTCCTGAAGAGAGGGAAGCTTTAAAAGGTGACTATAAAATCGATGAAAAATCAAAGCGAGTTTCCTTTACAAACAAAGGTATGCTCCACATTGAAAAGATTCTTCACCAGCATAACCTTATCAGCGCTGATTCAAAACTTCAGGATGAACAGAACTTTGAATACCTGCACTACTTTACTCAGGCTTTAAGAGCTCACCTTCTCTATCAGAATGATGTTGACTATGTTGTAAAAGACGGTCAGGTTCAGATTGTAGACGAATTTACAGGCCGTATTCTTGAAGGAAGACGTTACTCAGACGGACTTCATCAGGCAATTGAAGCCAAGGAACATGTAAAAATTGCACAACGTAACCGCACAATGGCTACAGTTACCTTCCAGAACTTCTTCCGCATGTACTCAAAACTTTCAGGTATGACAGGTACTGCCCAGACAGAAGCAGTTGAATTTGCAAAAATCTATAAACTCGATGTAGTAGCAATTCCTACAAACCTTCCTGTTGCAAGAATTGATGAACAGGATGAAGTTTACCTCAACGAAGATGATAAATGGCGTGCAATTGTACGTGAAATTAAAACAGCCCATGAAAAAGGACAGCCTATTCTTGTCGGAACTGTATCAGTTGAAAAGTCAGAACATCTTTCTGCCCTCCTTACAAGTGCAGGAATCCGTCATGAAGTATTAAATGCTAAAAATCATGCCCGCGAAGCTTTAATCATTGCTGAAGCAGGTGCAAAGGGTGCTGTAACAGTTGCTACAAACATGGCAGGACGCGGTACAGACATCAAGCTCGGCGGAAGCTATGAAGCACGTGCCGTAAAACGCGCAGGCACAAATGCAACACCTCAGCAGCTTAAAGAGGCCGTAGAAATCGAAAAAGAAAAATGGAAGGCTGACTACGAAGAAGTAAAGGCTTTAGGCGGTCTTTATGTAATCGGTTCTGAACGCCATGAATCACGCCGTATTGATAACCAGCTCCGCGGTCGTTCCGGCCGTCAGGGAGATCCTGGACGTTCAAAATTCTTTATTTCAATGGATGATGATTTAATGAGGCTTTTCGGCGGAGAACGCATGAAAGGAATCATGACTAAAATCGGCATGAATAATGATGAACCTATTTATCATCCATGGCTTACCAAAGGAATTGAAAACGCCCAGAAGAAGGTTGAACAGAGAAACTTTGAAATCCGTAAAAACCTCATTGATTATGATGATGTTTTAAATGACCAGAGGGAATTCATTTACGAGCAGAGAGATTCAATCTTAGCCGACGACAGACTTTCAGAAAGAATCATGAACACTGCAAAAGATTATCTTGACCAGTGGTTTGACGAATACGCATCCAATAAAAAGACAGGACTTTCAACACTGCTCGATGAAATAAGGGAAAATTTTGGAGTTCAGCTTCCGGCTCAGGAAACAACTGAAGAAGCAGTTCTTGCACTTCTCCAGAATGATCTTACTGAGAAAGAAACACTCGTAGGTCATGAACAGTTCAATATGTTCATCCGTTACCAGTATTTACAGCTTATCGACAAAAAATGGCTCGACCAGCTTGAATATCTTGACGGATTAAGGGAAGCAGTTCACCTCCGCTCTTACTCACAGAAAAACCCTCTTACAGAATACAAGATTGACGGTTTCAACGCCTTTGAAGAAATGATTGAAAACATCCGTCTTACAATCGCAGGACGTGTAATCAAGGTAAGGGTTCAGATAAACGCAGCACCGCAGCCTGTTCAGCGCAATATCAGGATGAATGCACAGCACTCAGAAAGCCAGTCAATGAGCCAGGCTGCAAATGAAGCAGAACAGAGCAGAAGTTCTTCTGTAAATGCATACCAGAGCCGTCAGGCAGCAGGCCGTGTAATGGCAAACGGAAGACAGGGTGCGTCAGTTACTGTAAAAAGAACAGTTCCAAAAGTAGGAAGAAACGATCCGTGTCCATGCGGAAGCGGAAAGAAATATAAGCAGTGCTGCGGTCGCTGATGCGACCGGCCAAGATACAAGTCTCTTGCATGCGGTCGCTAAAGCGCGACCGGCCAAGATACAAGTCTCTTGCATGCGGTCGCTAAAGAAGCAGCCCACAGAGAGTAAAGATTAAAAAAGGTGCGTTGTGAACGCACCTTTTTTTTTCGAAATTTCAGGCCCCGCCCTGCCGGCAGGATTTTCTTAAGCTTAAAATTACTTTCCTGTTAAACCAGGAACTCCGCGTCTTGTTACAGGCCAGAATCTATAGCAGGCAGTACCTAAAATTTTTGAACGGTTTACATACTGCGGTTCAAGATTTGTGTAATAAGTTACGGAATACGGGTCCAGTTCTGAAAGTGCGGTTAGCCACTGATTATATGAATGTCTCATATCAAGGGAATTAAAGCGGTTGTCCCCCATCATAAAATAGCAGTTTTCAGGAATGTACTGAGGATTGCCGTTATCATCATTTGCAGGGAAAATCTTCATATTCCTTAAATCCATAAGCGCAGTATAAAGATTAAGCATATAAGCTGTCTGAAGGTTTTCTTTAATCTTATTATCATTCTGAATGTCAGAAACTGAACTTCCGTTTACCAGAAGAAGCGCATCCCTTACAATCAGTTTCCCGATTGTCTGCTTAAACATAAGGTTAAGCTTAAAGCAGGCCTCACTGTATAAATCACCTTCAAAATCATGATGAAGATTATCTGTCCACTCTGTCATAAAACTGTTAAACCATCGCTCACCATCTGTACTGCTCAAAAGCATTTTTGCATAACCGTGGTGCATCGAAAGCATGTAATTTTCCCAGAGATTTTTCTGCTCACTGAGAGAAGTTAAATCACTGTCAGTTCTTTCACCGGTATAACGGTTAAAAGCCGACTTAAAGCGTTCACTCAAAGTCTTTGCTTCTACCGCAAAAAGAGAAACATCAAATTCATTGCGTTCTTTTTCGCATTCAAGCATCAAATCGTAATTTTCCTGGCTTAAAACATAACTGTCTTTTGTTAAGCCGCGTTTTATTGATTTTTTTACCTCGTTTAAGTTCCATTCAGCCCAGTCACTGTCTTTTGTAACCGCCTGCCATTCATCAGATGTCCTGGTTCTTGAATAAAGAATACCATCCTGCATCATAAGCTGTTCTCCGGCAACACCTGTCACACGCTTTACAAGAGGATCAGCCTTAGGATTCCCCCCCTCATCCACATTTAAATTTACAGTAGTCAGGGTACACATGTAGACAAGCTGGCTTATAAAAGTTTTTACTTCACTTTTACGGTCATCTGCATAATGAGGATTTCTGAAAATTACGATATCTCCCCTCTTGTATTTTTTTAAATAAGGAAGACCTACATCTGAAAGAGGAAATTTAGGTCCGCTTGCACTCTTAAATACAACAACACGATCGCGGATTAAAAATTCAGGGACCATGGATTCAGAAGGAATTTCATAAAGCTGGACAATAAAAATATTTAAAAGAAGAACCATAAAAACAGCCTGAACAAGAGCATCAAGCCAGCTTAAAAGTTCCCAGCCGATATGTTTTGGATAAATTTTGAAAGTATTTTTTGCTGAAAGCGGAATTGAAATACACCAGCCGCTTTTACCGCGCTCAGAAAATTTATGTGAAGTACAGTATTTTTTCCATTCAGGATCAACTGCTTCAATTCTTTTTGGATTAAGATACCGGAGAATCCATAAATCAAGAAAACTTGTAACACACCAGAAAACAACACTCACAAAATCAAGAAAAAATGGAGTACCGTTATTTCCGGATCGCCTTAAAACAAATGCAATCAAAAGCACATACGGCTTATACTGTAAAAGTTCACGGAAAATGCTGATATAGTTAAGATTATTCTTAATAAAAAGCTCAACATAACCAGATTTATAAACAAACCAGGTAAAAGCAAGGCAAACCGGTAAAGAAAAAACTGATATATCAAAATTAAATGAAAGATTTAAAACTGCGAAGACAAGTGATGATAAAACCACTGCTAAAGATAATGATTTTAATTTATTTTTGTTCATAACAATATTATAGCAAAAAGGCTTCAAACACTCTATACTATGCCTATGAGCACTAAATATACATTTAATAAAGACGATTATGATTTTATTCCATTCAATAAAGGAGAAACTTCAGAATTTTCTCCTGACACTAATAAAGACTATAAAATAACAGTATTTGACTCAAAAGTCCTGAGTCAGGCTGCATACCTTGCTTTTGAAAGACTATCCTTTACTTTTACAAAGGAACATTTAGAAAATATCATTAAGGCTGCCCTCTCCCCTGATGCATCAGAAAACGACCGCTACGTCTTAGCCTGTATCTTAAAAAATGCCCAGACATCATCACAAAAAATATTTCCATTATGTCAGGACACAGGAATTGCAAATATTTTTGCCTGGAAAAAAGGAAATATTCTCACCAGAAGCAGCAGCGGCACAACTGAAACACAGGAGCTTTCTTCAGGAGCAGCACGGCTGTATGATGAAAAAAAACTGAGGTTTTCAACAACCTGCCCGCTTAATTTTTATGATGAAAAAGATCCGAAAAATAACATGCCTGCCCAGGTGACAGTCTTCAGTGAAGAAAGCTGTCTTGCACCACTTCCTGAGTTTGTAAAAAATGCTCCTTCGTCTTCCTATAATTTTATTTTCTGCGCTAAAGGAGGCGGCTCTTCAAATAAAACAAGTTTTGTTCAGGGTACTAAAGCAAGCCTTAATAAAGAATCAATTAGAAAATTCCTTAAAGAACAGATTTCACACTTCGGAACAAGTGCCTGCCCGCCTTACACAATCGCTTTCGTGGCAGGAGGTTTAAGTCCTGAGCAGAACCTTCTGACATTAAAACTTGCAACCTGCGGAGCCTATGACAAAATGACATATGAGCCAAATCCTTATGGCTTCCGCGACAAAGAGATAGAAGAAGAAATCTTAAAAATTGCTGCAGAAACCGGTTACGGAGCACAGTTTGGAGGAAGCAGATTCTGTCTTGATGCCGTAGCAGTCCGTCTTCCGCGTCATGGCGCAAGCTGTCCTTTAAGCACAGGCGTAAGCTGTTCAGCGCACAGAAACCTGAAAGTTACTCTGACAAACGAAGGAATATATCTTGAGAAAACAGTAGAAAATCCTGCAGGGCTCGAGCATTTTGATGAATGCACTAAAATTCTTGATAACTCTTCAAACACTGCCGGTCAGATATCCGTTAATACAGAAATTTCAATGGAATCGACCTTAGAGCAGCTTAAAAATGCAAAGGCAGGAGACAGAGTCTTACTTTCAGGGGAAATTCTTGTTGCAAGGGATGCTGCACATGCCAGATGGAAGAAACTTACTGATGAAGGAAAGGATCTTCCTGAATATACAAAAAAATACCCTGTATGCTATGCAGGTCCTGCACGCACACCTGAAGGAAAAATAATCGGTTCGTTCGGACCGACAACTGCAGGAAGAATGGATTCCTATGCAGATCTTTTAATGAGCCGTGGGGCTGCACTTGTAACACTTGCAAAAGGAAACAGAAGCAGACAGTGGATTGACGCCTGTAAGAAATACAAGGCCTTTTATCTTGGTACACCGGGTGGAATTGCAGCTTTTATCGCTTCAAATTACATCATTTCACAAAAAATCATCGATTACGAAGACCTTGGAATGGAAGCAGTACGTCTGGTTGAAGTAAAAAATCTCCCGTGTTTTGTTATAACTGACAGGACCGGAAAAGATTTCTATGAGGATAAAAAATGAGCGCAGTATTTGACAGAAAAGCAGCCCTTGAATTAGTAGATAATGATGAAGAACTCTTAAACATACTTCTTGAAACCTTTCTTGAAACAGAGTTTTCACCTGAACATCTTGAAGAACTAATTTCATCAGGAAAAAAAAGTGAAGCAGCAAGTTATACACACCGCGTAAAAGGAGCAGGAAGACAGCTTGCAATGCAGGCACTTGCTTCAAGCGGACAGGAACTTGAAGACGTACTCCGTGAAAAAAAATCAGGCGATATAAAAGCCTTAACACAAGTATTTTACAGTGACTATCTTAATGCCCTGGAAACAATAAAAAAAGAACTTTCAGATTAAAGACAAAGCAAAAATAATAAAAGTCTCACTCTGCCCTTTCCCTAAAAAATCACCCTTATATCGGGGAAAAACTCTTCTCCCCGAAGTTCAAAAGCTTTCTCATATACTTTCAGAATATCTTCTGAAAGAGTTTTATCCTCACCTTTTAAAGTCTGATAAGGAGCGTCTGTTTCCAGGAAAATATTTGCGGCAGGAAGTTTTTTAACACATTCAGAAGCACTCTTTTTTCCGTTTATTAATGGCTTTCCAAAAGAAAAATAAGCATTCACACCTTTATCAAGCATCGAAAGAGCCTCTATCAGTGTTCCTGCCCATGAATGAAAAACTACTGCCTTGAGTTTTTTTAATTCTTTTATATCACGGAAAAACATTTGAGCAGATTTTCTGCCGTGGATTACTAGAGGTTTATTATAATCAAGAGCAAGGTTAAGCTGAAGTTTCCAGACTTTCTCCTGCTCATTAACTGTCTGTTTCAGCTGTTGTGTATAAAAATCAAAACCGCACTCACCCACTGCGTCACATTCATTTGATTCTAAGAGTTCAGTTAAAAAAGTTTTTAAACTCATATCAGGGTTTTGCGGATGAATACCCGCTGCTGTAAAAATTTTTACGCGGTTCTGATCCTTTCCCGAAAGATTTTGTTCAATAATTTTTTTTTGAAACTCTGCTTCTTCACGGGAAAAAACACACGAAAGAGCACAATAGTCACTGCCGGACGGCAGAACAGGAAGAGAAGAATGTGGCAGATGAAGGTGTGAGTCGCAAATCAGCATAAATTTATAAAAAATTAAAAAATCCTTAATGTTTTTTTTATTATACCGAAAATATTAATGTACGGAATATATTTTGCGAAAAACAAACGCAGGAGGAATATAAAATGGGTACATATACACTTAAAAGCATTGGTAAATCAACTGACTACATGACAGTAGTAAGGGAGATGGATGACGGCTATGTTGTACGCATCGTACGTGATGAAGACGGTTATGAAGATGTTACAACAGACTACATCAGCAAAGCTTTATTTGATTCTTGCATCCGCACTGGTTACCTCACAAAAGTTGCTGCAGTTGTAGAAGCAAGCGCTTAAGTTAAAAATAATTTAAAAATTTTCTTTTATAAGATTTAAGGCTGCCTTAAAGCGGGTGTCCACCGGCATCTCTTCTGGCAGCCAGTTTATTTTTATCCCCTTCTTTTCCATTCCACGGAACCAGGTTTCCTGTCTTTTTGCAAACTGTCCTATTGCAAGATTTAATAACTCAAAAAGTTTTTCCTTAGATTCTATTTTTCCTTCAAGATATTCACTTACAAAACGGTACTCAAGCCCAAGACTTTCAAGTCTTTCCCAGGAAGCACCTTCTTTCCCGTCTGCACCTTTTTCATGAAGATTCTTAACTTCTTCAATCAGGCCATTATCAAGACGGAGTTTTAACCTGTCAGTAATTCTTTTTCTCACCAGATTTCTCTCAAGAGTTGTTCCAATTACAAGAGGCTTAACTTCTGGGCGCTCCTGAAGGACTTTTTTTCTTAAGATTTTATATTCAGGTGAATTATTAAAGCGGTTTAAAAGAATTGCCTTAATAATTCTGTCCTTATCTCCGAATTCACTTGTATTATGAAGTTTTTCTTTTTCTTTAATTAATATCTGTTTTAATTCTTCATAAGATAGTTCCTGTAATTTTTCTTCTTCGTTTTTATCGGGCGTAAAGGGAATCATATCGTAATTGTGCAGAATTGAATCAAGATACATTCCTGTTCCGCCAACAATTACCGGGAGGACATTTCTTTCAAGACAGTCAGAAAATGCTTTATAAAAGTCAGAAACAAAATCATAAAGAGAATATTCGTAAGATAAATCTGTAACATCAATTAAATGATAGGGAACATTATAAAAACCGTCTTTAATTTTTTCTTTTAAAGAAGGATTTAATTCAAGAGCGTAAGAAGAAGGTATTTTAAAATCTTCAAGGTCTTTGCCGCTTCCAATATCAAGTCCTTTGTAAACCTGACGGCTGTCTGCACTTATGACTTCACCGTTAAGGCAGGCAGCAAGACGAACTCCTATTGCAGTTTTTCCGACAGCGGTAGGCCCTAAAACAAAAACACAGTTATACGACAATACACCCTTCCCTTTAAGCCTGTACAACCCTGCAGACAGCACATTTTAAATATTCAGATTTAGGATATCCTGCAAGAACAGGATGATCAGGACCTGCACCGTACTTTGCGAGAATCTGAACTTTCTTTTTTGAGTCCTCGGCTGCCTTCATTATCATTCCGTAAAAATGAACAGAATCAAAAAAATAAGAACAGGAACAGGTGACTAAAATTCCGTTTTCAGTTAAGAGCCTCATTGCCCTCAGATTGATTTCCTTATAACCGCCGTAGGCTTTCTGAATGTTTTTTGCATTTTTTGTAAAGGCCGGAGGATCAAGTATGATAAGGTCAAACTTTTCACCTTTTGCCTCATAATCTTTTAATACATCAAAGACATCGGCACAGACAGCGCTCATTTTTTCGCCTGCCTTATTAAGTGAAATATTTCTGTTAACCATATCAACGGCTTCCTGACTTAAATCTACACTTATAACCTCTTTAGCGCCGCCTTTAAAACAGTTGAGCCCAAACGCTCCTGTATGTGTAAAGGTGTCAAGAACACGCTTACCTTCGGCAAGTTTTCCGACTTCCTTTCTGTTGAATTTCTGGTCCAGGAAATATCCTGTTTTCTGTCCGTGCGCAATATCAACTTCAAGGAGAACATCGTTTTCACGGATTGTAATTACATTTTCCCTTTTTTCACCAAGCCATCCTGCTTTTTCTTCAAGACCTTCTTTTTCGCGGACAGATGCATCATCACGCTCGTAAATACCATGTGGTCTGATAATCTTTTTTAAAGCATCGAGAATTTCTTTTCTGAAAACCTCACAGCTTAAAGAAAGAAACTGGACAACAAGATAAATATTTTTCTTTACATCAACATAACGTTCAACAATAAGACCTGGAATAAAGTCAGCTTCGCCGTACACAAGACGGTAACTGTCCTTCATGGAATAATAGAATTTTCTTAAATCATAGGCATCCTGAATCTTTTTAGCATAGAATGCTGCAGGATCTGCCATAATTACATCTGCATGCTCTCTTCCGATAAGACGCACAGTAATCCTGGACTTTCTGTTAATTACACCTGTTCCTAAAAATCCGCCTGCGTTTGCAAAAACTTCAACAATCTGACCGTCTTTCACCCTGCAGTCTGCAAGAGAAGTCTGATTAACTCCGTTCTTTTCTTCAAACTTTACATGTGAAATTTCATTATCGAAAACCCAGGGAAAGCCCTGCTGAATTTCTGTTTCTTCATTTTTATTTAAAAACACACGTGGAAACATTTTAACATCCTTTTAGAATCCGTAATCTGCACTTTTTTTACCGTTTTTTAACGGCTTAAAAACCTGCGTCATAACTTCCATTGCATGACGCACAGGAATAAATTTAATTCCACTCTGAACGATATCAGGAATTTCTTCAAGGTCGCGTTCATTTGCTTTTGGAATAAAAATTGTTTTTATGCCGTTTCTTTTGGCTGCAACAGTCTTTTCACGAAGTCCGCCTATAGGCATTACAGCACCGGTAAGGTCAAGTTCACCGGTCATCGCAGTATTTTCTTTTATAATTCTGCCTGTAAAAAGTGAAAGGAAAGCGGTTGCCATGGTAATACCTGCACTTGGTCCGTCTTTTGGAGTTGCTCCTTCGGGAATATGCAGGTGAACAGCATTTTTATCAAACCATTCACTTTCTTTAATCTGATTTTGAATCGCATAGGATTTAGCCCAGTTAAAGGCAATCTGAGAAGACTCTTTCATTACATCGCCCATCTGCCCTGTAAGAATAAGGCCGCCCTTACTGTCAGGATAAGTAATTGCCTCAATAAGAAGTGTATCGCCTCCCATGCTTGTCCATGCAAGACCAATACAGGTTCCAGGAACTTCTGCCTTTTTTATTATGCTTTCATCAAAGACCGGTTTTCCAAGATATTTATCAAGATCCCCGGCATCAATTTCATATACGCGGTCTTTAATTTGAAGTGAATCCCCGTTTTCAATTTTGGACACTTTACTGAGCTTTTTTATATCTGCAGGTATTTTTGTAAGTTCTTCAGTTACTAACTTACGGTGAATTTTATCGATGCATTTTTCATAATTACGCACGCCTGCTTCTCGTGCATATTCTTCTGCAATTCTGCTCAGTGCTGCTTTGGTATATTTTACCTGATTTTTTTCAAGTCCGTTCTTTTTAAGGTTTTTAGGAATCAGGTATTTACGTGCAATCTCAAGTTTTTCCTGATCTATATAACCTGAAAGCTGGATTATTTCCGCACGGTCAAGCAGAGGCTCAGGAATTGTATCAAGAGAATTTGCAGTAAGAATAAAAAATACATTGCTTACATCAAACGGAAGATCAAGATAATTATCACGGAATGAAACATTTTGTTCAGGATCTAAAACTTCCAGAAGTGCACTTGCAGGATCTCCCTGTGCGCTGGATCCCATTTTATCAACTTCATCAAGCATGAAGACAGGAGACTTATTCTTAGTGATTTTTAAGCCCTGAAGGATTTTTCCAGGCATTGCACCGATATAAGTTCTTCTGTGTCCTTTAATTTCAGCCTCATCACGCATACCGCCGACACTGAAGCGGTAAAAAGGTTTGTTCATTGCATCTGCAATGGAGTGTCCTATGGATGTTTTTCCCACACCAGGAGGGCCTGCAAGAATTAAAATTGAACCTTTATTATCTTTTCTTAATTTTCTAACGGCAAGATATTCAATAATGCGTTTTTTTACATCATCAAGACCGTAATGATCTCTTTCAAGAACTTTATATGCCTTTGCAAGATCTAATTCTTCAGTTGAGGTATCATTCCATGGAAGGGCACATAAAAGTTCAAGATAATTTCTGCTTACAAAATATTCTGAAGACTGAGGATCCATCAGCTTAAACTTTTCAAGCTCATTCTCTGCTGTTTCCTTTACTTCGCCCTCAAACTTAAATGATTCGATTTTCTCTTTAAACTTAGTGTATTCATTACCTTCGCCGTCAAGCCCTACACCAAGTTCATCCTGAATTGCTTTCATCTCTTCGCGTAAAAAGTATTCACGCTGATTCTTTTCGATTTTATCGTTAAGCTCATTCTGGATTTTTTTCTGCATACGAAGAAGTTCCTGTTCTTTTTTAATAAAAACAAGAACCTGCTCAATTCTGGAACGGACATTAAGATTTTCAAGGACTTTCTGCTGTTCGGTCTTATCAACATTAAGTATTGAAGCAATAAAATCTGCAATCTTTCCCGGATGATCGATATTAACCATGTTAAGGCGCATTTCTTCAGAAAAGAGAGGATTATTATCGCTGATTTCCTTCATTTCACTGATTAAAGCCCTCGTAAGTGCTTTTGTTTCAAAAGTATCATCTTCTTCATCTTCAAGATACTGAACTGCCGCTACTACAGGATTTTTTGCAGAAAGAGCCTTTCTGACCTTGAAACGCTTTACAGTAGAAACAAAAATATTTATTCCGCCGTCAGGAAGATTGATTTTTTTAATAATTCTGACTGCAGTTCCAATATCATAAAGGTCATTTACCGTAGGATTTTCAGTTTCATTTTTTGTAAGTACAAGACCTACAAAACCGCCGTTAGACCAGGCTTCTTCAACAGTTTTTACGTCGTCAGAATTAGAAAGAATAATCGGAGTGAAAATTCCAGGAAAAATCGGATGTCCATTTAAGCCGATAAGCGGAAGTTTTACAGGCAGCGTCTGGTCAACAGTAATTATTGACCCGAAAGGAGTATTTTTTTCTTCTTTTTTATTTTCTTTTGCTTTTTTTGAAGAACCAGATTTTTCTTTTTTTCCTTTCTTCCCGTCGTCTTTGGTTACAACAACTTCAACATCAACAGGAACGTCTTTTCCTTCAATGTGTTTTGAAATTAAATCATCAATTGCATTTTTAATCTGCTCTGTTACAGACTGCTCATCCTGATTTTCATCTATAATAATCTCATCATCGATATTTTTATCATTTTTAGCCATACTTATAATTTAATGATAAAAACACTCGCCGGCAAGTAATTTATTTTTTAGATTTTACAGCAGGCGTCTTAGTTTTTGAAGCATTTTTCTCAGCAGAAACCTGGGAATCAGAAGTGTCTTTTTTTTCATCCATTCCGACATTCAAAAACAATTCATCCTGATACCAGTCTAAAATAAGGGAATAAAGAGAGTCTTCATAACCTTCACACTTTGCAAGGAATTTTAATACAGAACCCGTTTTTATTTCACTTACATCAACCTCATCCAGCAGAACCCATTTTCCCCTGTAAGAAAGATAGAATTTAGTCTTACCTGAAAGTGATTTACCGCTTTCCCTGTCATAACTTAAAGCATGCACTGTTACGGGACGCTTAACATTTTTAAGGTTATTAACTTTAAAAGTTACGCTCTTATCTTCAACTTTTAATGACTGCCACATTACATAAGGACCGACAGCGATTTTTACACGGTATTTTCCAGGCCTTAAGTATACAGGACTTGTGACGAATTTTTTATTTTTAGAAGAAGCATTAACTTCAACTTTTTTCCCGTCAACAACTTTATATTCTTTTTCCTCATAGAAAATACGGCGGCTGTTTTTTACTTCAGGAATATTCTTTCCGTCATCAACAAAAAAGAAAGAACGTACAGGAAGGTCAGAATCAACTGAGGAGGTTGACGGCAGCTGAAGATTAAGGACAACACTCTTATACCAGTGACTTAATACAGTTTTATGAACATATCCCTTGTTCCATACCCACCAGCAGACACAGGCCAGGGCAGCAGCGCCCAGAACTGAAAGCAGGATTTTTTTGCTTTTTTCACTTTTTCTTTCAAACGGCGGTACCGTAAACTGTCTTTTTGTCAAAACTGTCTGAGCCAGACATACACGGATTCTGTGTGTATCATAATGAGAAAGATACTTTTTAACGATTTTAATTACCGGATCAATTGACTGATAACGGCGCGCAGGATTTGCCTTAAGCATTTTCCTTATCATTCGGCAGATAACAGGAGGAATTGATTTATCGATTTTCCTTGGATTTACATACTTGCCTTTTTTAATTTTTTCAAGCGTAGCTTCATTGAGTGCCGATGGAAAAGGTTTGGTGCCAGTCAGCATTTCATAAAGCATTACGCCCATTGAATAAATATCTGCCCTTTTATCAACACTGCGGCTGTCAGTTATCTGCTCTGGAGACATATAGGCAGGGGTTCCTAATGTTACTCCATGCTGGGTAAGGCCTGAATCCATCATAACAGTAGCTTTTGAATCATCACTGGTATCAGGAACACTTTCTTCTTCACTTTCAGAGGAAGCAATTCCAAAATCTGCAAGTTTAATCTCGGCACGTTTTGAAATTAAAATGTTACCGGGCTTAATATCTCTGTGAACGATTCCCCTGGCATGAGCAAATTTAAGGGCCATGCAGGAATCCTGAAAAATAAGAAGTGCAAGCTCAGTTCCAAGGGCAACCTGTTTATCAAGAACCTGAGAAAGAGAAAGGCCTTCAACAAATTCCTCAACAATGTAGTGACTCGAACCTTCAACAAAGTAATCAAAAAGATGAACGATATAAGGGCTCTGCATATCAAGAAGAATCTGCGCTTCCCTCTTAAAACGCTCTTTTACGATTTTATTGTTGCGGATTGTAAGTTTTTTAAGAATAACCTGTCTTTTTAATGAAGGATGAATGGCCTTATAGACAGCACCCATTCCGCCTTTTGCGATGAGACCTAAGATTTTATATTTACCGATTACTTCAGGAATTTTCTCAGCCAAAATAAACCTCCGCTTTTAGCCCTGCATTGACTTAACGCTGTAAATATCAGTTTCAGGATTGAATTTTCTTCCAGGCTTTACTACAGCAATGTTTTCTTCTTCAGGATTATGAATCTGAATATATTTGCCGCGCTGTCTTTTAAAAAACTTCCCTTCAACAGGACGATGACCGCCAATCCAGACCACCTGACGGCAGTTTTTCTTTATTAAATTCATTATGGATTTGGAAACAGAACCTGAAAGTGCACTGCCGTTTCCTGTCCAGGTAAGAGCAAGAACAACATCTGAATGTCTTCTGTAATTAATAATTTTTCTTTTAGTAAGGGGAACAGAAGGCTCTGCATGGCTTACTGCAAGATTTGGAAATATAGCGCACAAAGGAAGCGAATGTTCAAAGCAGCTCAAAAGATAAATCACTGCATCATCATAAAACTCTGCCATAAAGCGGTAGACCATCTCCCCTTCTGCAGCCATTTTATAAAAAGGATGATTACCCCTTCCTTCTTCATTTAAAATATTTTCATGATTTCCTTTAAGACAGTGAAAGCTTTCAGGACAGGCAAGTTTTAATTTCATTACCATTAAAAGCAGATTCAGATTCTCAACCATTTCTTCTGTCATGGCCTTACTTAAAATATTTCCCTCTCTGAACTCTAAAAATGCTTTTTTCCAGCGCTGATAGCCCCTTATTTCAGAATGAAAAATATCGCCTACACAAACAAGGTAAATAAGATTTTTCCGGCAGGCATCAAGGATACTAAGGGTTTGATCACCAATTTTTACAGAATAATCTAAAATATGCATTAAAAAATAACGCCGCGCATGAAGGTCAGGAATGACTATAACAGGCTTATCATTTTCCATGCCGCAAAAATCGAGCAGACCGCCTGAAAGTTTTTCTTTTGAACTTTCGCGGGGTCTGTAGGACGGATTCTCATTCTCAAGAAGAGAAACAGTACTCCCGATTATAGAAACAAGTTCTTCGTAAGAAGGAAGAGAAGCACAATTGCGTAAAGAAAAAAGTTCAGTTCTGAGGCTCAAAATTCAGTTCGCCTATGAAAGAACAAGATTTACAGAACCAATGGTAATTTTATCTCCGGGATTAAGTTTTACATATTTATCATTCGGGATTCTTCTGCCATTAATAAAAGTTCCGTTCGTAGAGTTTTCATCTTTAATAAAAAAAACATCCTTAATTCTCTGAATTGTTGCATGAACACGGCTTGCAAGTTTATTATCAACCACAATGCTGCAGTCACTTGAACGGCCTATAGTCATTTTAGCAACAAGATTGATTTTCTTTTTATTAAACATGAGGTAAGAAACCTGTGCACTGTCAGCAATTTTTTCCAGATGCTGTCCAACTGGTGAACTAGTTACTATTGTTGTATCCTGCATGATTAAATTATACACCCTTAGAAAAAAAATCGCAAAATCTTCAATAAAAATGCGAAAAAAAAACAGAAAAAAAACGGCCATCTTTAAAGATGACCGCTTAATACCTGTCCTGAAAAAAATTCAGGCCGGAACCACTATTTTTTAGGTTCTTCTTTAGGATTTTCTTTTAAATCTGCACGATAAAGGTCAAAATGCTTTTTAGTAACTTTATCAAGAGCTTCCTGGGCAAGTTCATATTCATCAACATGAGAAGTCTTTTTGAATACAAAATCATAGCCTGCAGTTTCAAAATAGAAGGAACCGATATACATAGCCTGAACACCTTCAGGAACATCAATGTTAAAATCAAACGGCAGCCAGATATAAGAATTCTGAACACCGAAGAAGGCATATTTTACCATTCCTGAAAACTTGAGGTTTCTTGTCTTTTTATTAACCTTATAGCGGGCAGCAAAAAATTCTCCGTCCTCAAAAAGAACTTTAGGATTGTCATCAACAAAATCCTCATAGTCATCATCATAATCATCAGGATCTTCCGGAGCAAAAGGAATGTAATAGACAGGTTTGTCATTAATGTATTTTTCATCTACCCCGCGTGTTTTTGCAATAAAGTTGAGATCAGCATCTGATTTTACAACAATACGGCCGATAAGGATAACATCATTTTTTCCCGGATTACCTACTTTTTTATCAGCAGAAAAAGCAGGAAGTACAAAAAGAACACAAAGTGCCAGACTTAAAATACTAATTCTTGTTTTCATTATTTATCTCCTCGATTCTTGCATTGATTGCACTTTCCCAGGCTGTTCCCTTATAAAGCTTAAGAGCGCCTTTTAATACCATTTCTTCATATTCAGCAGACTTTTCAATTTTTTCAGCCTTAGAGCCTTCTTCAAATGTATTTGTTGAATAAGCACCAATGTAATAAAGACCAGGCTTTTTAGGAATTTTAATTACGAGCGGATTAATAGCCCCCTGCATTGAATAATACCAGTTATAAATTGTGGTATAACGTCTGTTTCCAATGTAATAGGAATCTTCTCTGTAAGCTCTTTCAAGAATATAAGTTGAACCAGGAGCTACAGGTTTTGAAATAAAATTCTGGCTTTCCATAAACTGATAGTCAGGCTCAAAATCAGGATTCATCTGAGAGAAACCTTCCATTGCTCCCATAGTATTAAAATTT
Organism: Treponema sp. UBA3862; assembly: GCA_002392405.1. Taxonomy (GTDB): domain Bacteria; phylum Spirochaetota; class Spirochaetia; order Treponematales; family Treponemataceae; genus Treponema_D. Next base: position 35,343 of record DGGY01000039.1, read on the forward strand.
CCATAGAAAACAACAGAATCTTCTGGTGTTCCTACTGCAGCCTGATACTCTTTTTTATGTTTAGTAGAAGTACCTAAAGCTGCTCCCATCGACATACAGCCTGTAAAAAATACAGTGAGTAAAGCTGCAGCCGTTAAAGTTAAAAGTTTTTTCATTTGAACAAACTCCTTAAAAGCACCGCATTTGCAGCGCTGTTTTTTTTAGAATGAAATTACTGCGTAAAGTGAAAGAGCGCGGTTCATAAATGAATCAGGATCCCCGATATCAGAAAGGCTTCTGTCAGTATCCCAGTCCATCCATGGTTTTAAATACAACTGTTTAAAGCCTGCTCCAAAACCAAAATGAACGTCTCCGTCACAGTTAAATATAAACTGAGCACCAGCCTCAATTGCATAACCGATAAATACAAAATCGCCGCCGTAAGCCAGATTTCCAACAATCTTAGCATAAGGACTCACACCAAAACTTCCCATTTTTACAGGAACACGGAAGCCGCCGCCCATACCAAATGCAGCAACATCTTCCTCGTGGCCGTAAATATCAACTGATTCAGAATGGAACATAATGCTTGTTCCCCAGATTCCCCCGCCGTTTTCAAAGAAATCTGCACTTACCCTTATTGCAAGGTCTTTTCCGTTTAAGCTTGATTCTACACCTGCAGAAAGAACAGTGTTATCCCAGCTGTTAATTTCAGGACTTTCAAAATAAGAAGATGATTCTGATTTTTCAGTCTTTTTATTATTCTTCTTTGAAGATGATTTTTTAGATGCATTTTTTGAGTCTTCTTCTTTTGCATCAGAACTGATTTTTTCAATGCGCCATAAACCGTGTTCTTTCTTCCAGGTCAAAGTAAATTTTGCAGCCTTTTCAGAATCAGAAGTATATTCAACTCCATAAACACCGTCAGTTTCAGAAATACTACCTGCAGAATACTTGGCACCGTCATTTGATTCAGCACTGTATTTTTTCCATAACTGATAGGCACAGGCATAGCGGAGACCTTCAGCAGGATCATAACTGAAAGCATCAAGAACAGAGCTGCGTACTTTTGAAGGAGCAAAATGAAGAACAGAATCAAAATCTTTCTGTCCCTGAGTTGAAGCCCTTTCGTAAGAAATGTATTTTGCAACCGAAGTAAAATTACCGCTTAAATCCATAAGCACTTCAGCAAGTTTTTTAGAACGTTCCTCAAGCGCTTTTTTAGAATCACTGTCATCAGCCTTTTTCTGAGCCTTATTAATCATAGTAAGAATAACAGAAGAAGGAATGGCAAAATTAGTTGAATCACGGTAAGTAGCTTTCCAGGTGTTAATACCGGCTACTTCATAACCTGCAGTGCCCTTAGAAGAAGAAATCATAAGAGGACCGCCTGAGTTTCCGCCGTCAACCTGAGCCGAATGCTGGATTAAAGGAGAAACAGCAGGATCAAGAAGATCCTTTATACGAGCCCTTGCATTAGTAACAGTTCCTTTTCCAAGCTGCCATACAGGAGAACTTCCGAGTCCAGGAAATCCAGCCGACCATACTTCCTGACCGTCAGAAACAGCAGAAGAAGAAAGAGTAAGGCCTTTTTTGAAAGGTTTTTCACCGTCCTTAAAACCTAGAATTGCAATATCAATTTCATCATCAGTTAAAAGAACAGTAAGATTTTCATACTTTTTCAATTCACCGCTGTCAGCATCCTCAAATTCAATGGAAGCAGAAGCAGCCTGTGAAACTACATGACGGTTCGTGATAACATAGTTAGTTCCGTCAGCAGCAACATAAACAAAGCCTGAACCAAAAGTTCCTTTAAGATAAGAATCTACATAATTAGCGTATGTAGAACTTCCGTTTTCTTTTAATTCATCACGATAATTTTCAAAGTATTTTACATGTTCAGGAAAATACTGCTGGCGTACAACTCCTACATAGTCACGAATCTGAGAGAAGCAGAACGGAGTCAGTAAAAAAAGAAAAAGCGATGTAAAAAGCTTTCTGATAAAACTCTTGTGCATAAAAAATCCTCACTACAATTTTTTGTTATATTATCAAATTTACAGAAAGTATTCAAATCAAATCTATGAATATTGAGATTTATCAGGATGCATAAGGCTATTTTACGTAACAACTTTTATGCAGGGCACATCGGGGATTAAAAAAAGATGAACACTTTCTGCATTTTACAAGGCTGCTGTACTCATCATAAGAATACAAGGTGCCGCAGACACCGCACATTACGCTGTCATTTTCATTACTGTCAACCGGGGAAAAAGCGTGACTCTCAGCCATATCATGACACTTATAGCAGGAATAAAACTTTCCGCATTTACCGCATCTGTTTGCAATAATATCAAGTTTTGAAGCGTAATGAATGCACCGCCCCTCATCATCAGTGATGAAACCATAAATATCTCTTGATGTCTTTCCCGCTTTCAAAGCATTCATAAAAAAAAGAATAGCACATATCTCTTTTTTTTTGCAGCAGGTCACTTCAAGCCCCGATATATCCTCTTTTACACACTATAGTAACAGTCTCAAATCCCGCTTTCCGCGGCTCCGGCGTCACAGCGCCTCCGGTAGCCGGGCCGTCCGTGTCCGTCCCGGCTACCCGCATCCGCGGCCGCTCCAATCGGGGCTGGGATGGAAAAATATAAAGGAGAAGTCTTTTCATCCTCACATGAATTATAAGATACCGCCTAAGAATCCGGCCCTGTTCCTGATTCTTTTCTGCCATAATAATTCGCTCATATAAATCTCCAGTATTTGTTTTTGACACAGTTTTAGAACCGTGATAGATTTAGTTTAATATTACAAAAACATAATCTTAAAAAGGCAATGGTAATTTATGAAGAGAGTTTTATTTGTACTTACAATCATTTTGTCTTTAATTTCCTGTACAACAGAAGTAACAAAAATAATAAATGATGAACCTAAGAAAGTCGTTCACTACAAAGTAAATTACAATAGTTCATACGAGGGCACGCCTGACAGTTTCGTATGCGAAAGCGGTTATGTCTTAACAGAAGAAGATTTACCGGTAATAAACCGCGAATATCATTCTTTCATAGGTTGGTATGATGAAAAAGGGATAAAAATCTCAAAGGGATATAAAGTATTATATGATATAATTTTAGAGCCAAAATTTGAATGGGACACACAACATTACCGGTATTTTTTCAGGACGGGAGATTTTTATATTGATGACAAAGGATATAAATGCTCTAAACCTAACGGAAAGCTGATAAGTTCGACAGTAAATCCATTTGAAATTAAGGCTTATATTGGTGGACAATTAACATTTTTATTATGTGATTATTTCTTTTCATCAAGAAATTTTGAGTATAAAAACAATGATATCTTTATTTCTAGTGAAAATGGAATTAATGTAGACCGCCGTGATAAGTTTTGTGGATTTAAATCCTTATCAAAAAAAGAAAATAGTTTTAATCAATTCTCTATTATTAATGAGCATGCTTTGTATACGAATCTATCTGATATTGATTTTTCTCATACTTATTCTATTTTTCATTTAGGCGGATTTATTAAACATACTTGTAATCCTTGTGATTATACATGGGATGAAATATCTTTTTTAGCCTTATACGATAAAACAGAAGACTCTTATAGTATTATATATATTAATAATGACGGTTGTTTGTATAAGAAAGATAATCTCACTTATGAAATGGATGATGTTTTTAGGAGTAGTGTCCTGTACCAAGAAGTTTTTGAAGAATGGTCAGGGGATTGGAGTAAAAAAGACAATAATAATGCTCCCAAAATTAAAACAGTAAAACTTAATGAAATAATATTTGGAGTTACCTCACAAAATTTATTATCTTACTATGATTCTTCTAATAATCAGTTATTAGGTGCATATCGTATTCTTCCATATTATTCTGATGAAAATTATAATTATCCTGATGCACCTTATAATGACCAGAAGTTTTTTAATGAACTTGAATTTATGAATATGGAACAAACAAACAATGATGTCTATCTTGAACTGTGGCATTTCGATTAACACTGATATATATAATATTCGATAACCTTACCCTCTTTAACTGTAACGCTCGACTGTAAAGTATCTACAAAGCTTCTCTTAAAGTGGGTAAATTTGGTTCTCGGATTAAACCATTTTTCAATCATAAACTAATTATCTTTTATTACTGACGGCAGTGTTGGTGTTTCAATACTCTTGAAAGCATTTTGATTTATTTTGTCTGTAAAATTAACAGGACAAAAAAAAGCTGGCAGCTACCTACTTAAACAAAACGCTACGCGTTTCGTTTGAATGTAAGGAAGGATTATATTTTCGCTGGCGCGAAACTCAATTGTGTGCATGGAGGCACACTCACCGGAAAACTATGACAGCAGTTTACTGCTGTCAATAAACAGAAAACAGGGATGTTTTCTGTTTATACGCATGCTGAAAAGTAGGTTCATTCACTGAGTCAAAAATATATTTACTGTAAATTAATTAATAACTGATGTTTAAAATAAAAAAGCTGGCAGCTACCTACTTGGCGGCACTTCGTGCCTTGCAGGTAGGGAAGATTTTACCGTGCGCAAAATGCGCACGACCTGCCCCGCACTGTGCAGACCTGCACATGCGGGAAAGAAATTTTACTGATTCTTTTCTGATTTACTGTGGCTATGAAATTCAACAGGACAAAAAAAAGCTGGCAGCTACCTACTTTCCCGCATGTGCAGTATCATCGGCGTAAGAGAGCTTGACTTCCGTGTTCGGAATGGGAACGGGTATTACCTCTCCACTATGGCCACCAGCATTTTAATCTGATTAATTTGTCTTATGCATTCAAGTTATACAGGCCTGCACAAAACTTTTTTGTAAAAGTCTTTTCGAAAGAAACTTAAGGCAGACATCCTTTTTTTAAGGATGGAAACGATAATATGGTCAAGCCTCACGACTTATTAGTAATGCTCGGCTCAATGCATCGCTGCACTTACACCTGCATCCTATCAACCAGATAGTGTCTCTGGAGTCTTCAGGGGAGTCAAGCTCCCGGGGATGTCTAATCTCGAGGTGGGCTTCCCGCTTAGATGCTTTCAGCGGTTATCCCTTCCCAACTTAGATACTCTGCACTTGCCCTTGGCAGGACAACAGATAAACCAGAGGTTAGTCCACTTCGGTCCTCTCGTACTAAAAGCAGATCCTCTCAAACATCCAGCGCCCATAACAGATAGGGACCGAACTGTCTCGCGACGTTCTGAACCCAGCTCACGTACCGCTTTAATTGGCGAACAGCCAAACCCTTGG
>DGGY01000003.1 GCA_002392405.1 Treponema sp. UBA3862
GCCGCACTTCGTTGCGTCCTACCCTCTCTGCGGGCTCAAACGTCGCCCGCAACGCCTGCTTTATTATATCATTGAAAACGTTTCATATAAATGCCGCCATTATCTTTTAACCATTTATTGCAGCGTTTATAACCGGGGAACACACGGTCAATTTCTGCGTAAAACTCTTTTGAGTGATTCATGTGTTTGCGGTGGCAGAGTTCATGCACCACAACACTGTCCATTATTTCTTGTGGCATCAGCACCAGAAGACAGTTGAAATTCAGATTCCCATTCTGCGTACAACTCCCCCATCTGGAAGACTGAAGCCTGATTGCAATTCGCCCGTAAGTTACGCCGATTTTCTTTGCCCAGTACTCTACCCTCTGCGGAATTATCTTACGTGCCAGCTTTTTTATCTGTTTTATTTCATCTGCAGAAAGAAGCCCGAGCGACTCTGCCTTCTCCTCTTCCCTATTCTGTTTTTCCAGATGTTTTGTAATCCAGTCCTTTTTAGAAAGAAGAAATTCCTGCACCGTGCGTTCGCTGGTTCCATAAGGAGCTTTCACGAGAACACGATTGTCTGTCATAACAGTGACAGAAATTGAGCGGCGTCGGGATTTCTGGATGATGTAGGTAATTTCCATATGGATTTTGCAAAACAAAAACTATCTGCTTTTTACATCTCATCCCGCTGTTTAATTAAAGCGGCATTTACAAGAGCAATTCTGTTATAGAGTTCAAAATAATCTGTATATTGTTCAGAAGCTGTATTCTGTTCAGGCTGTAAAACTTTCGCTTTTACTATCCTGTTTGCACCGTCAAGCCCCTCTGATTTTATTTTCTGAGCGTATTCTTTATTTAATTCAGGGGTCCAGCCCATTATGTCCGGTTTGGCAAGCGTATGTATTTTTTTGATTGAAACTATTTCAAAAATCTTTTTTCCGTAATATTCTTCAAGCGCGTTTCTAAAAGGCCTGTCTTTATGAAACTCAAGTACGCATTTAAGAACATTTCCTTTAAGTTCAAAACTGCATAAAGAAGATTTATCAGTAAACTTCTTTCCTTCTTCAGTTTCAAAAAAGCCTTTAACATCTGATATTCCGTCATTAAAGGTATATTCGTATTCGTTTCCCCAGAGGCACGCACTTAGACTTTCACGACGTCTCTGGTTTGTTACCGGAAAAATAAAGGCATGATTTATCTGTATAAAAGAAGGAAGCTCCTTATTTAATTTTTCTATGAATGATTTTTCATCACAGCCTTCATACATAACTACAGAAGCAATTTCATCAAGTGAAACTGTACCCAAACTCAAAGTTGAAGAAAACTCAAGACGTGGAAGCGGGTTAAAACCTGCCGTATAAATAACAGGAAGTCCTGACTTCTGGATAGCACGGTTAAACATTTCTATCGAAGAAAGATGACTTATAAACTGTCCCCCGTTGGTTTTAGTGAACCTGAAAACAGCCCTCCATATTAACGGAATATTCATCTCCGAACGCCTGTCATAAGAGCCGCTCGGTTCGTTCAACTTATTCAATCCTGTTAACTGTTCACTTTTGTATACTTCCTGAGATATTTTATCAGTATTAACAGATACTTTATTGCTGCACACACCGCAGCGATGGTCACAGTCAGGTTTGCAGACAGGAGTTAAAAGCTCTTTTTCATTTTTCTCCCATTCTTTTAAATAAAAACTTTTAGAGGGGCCTAGACTGACATCATCCCACGGCAATTTTTCATCTTTAGAGCGTTCACGGAGAATCTCTGCCTTTACATCATAGCCTGCTTCACTAAAGGCTTCTTCCCACAAAGGAAGGTCAGCCCTCAGATGATCTTCCCATGCATCAAGGCGTACTCCCTTTTTAAAGGCATTATAAATTACCATTCCAGAGCGTTTATCCCCTCTGCTGCAGAGGGCTTCAATGTAACTTGTAGAAACATCATGAGTTCCTACCTTAAAGCGCCCCTTTGGAAGATTATCCCTTATATAGCGGAGTTTTCTATCACTTTCTTCAGGACTTATCTGTCTTACCCACTGGTATGGTGTATGCGGTTTTGGAATAAAAGTTCCTACATTTACATGGCAGACAATACCTGTCCGTTTCTGTAAATCAAGCATAAAATCAACTATAACTTTTTCTTCTGTTTTTTCTTCGGTTTCAGGAAAAGGAAGTCCAACCATAAAATAAAACTTTGCCTTGTTCCAGCCCTTTTTCTTTGCTTCATTAATGAGATCAACTAGATGCTGGGCATAAACTTCTTTATTGAGCCTTAACTGCCAGGCTTCATCCGGGGTCTCAACTGCAAATGTAAGACCAGATTTTCTTACTTCACTTAATTCTTCAAGAAGCGGAAGTGTAAAACTGTTTACTTTTAATGAAGGAAGCTGAAAAGAAATATTTTTAGCACGGTATTTATTATTTAATTCACGCAGAAGCCCGCCTATATCAGGATAATCTGCACTTGAAAGACTCGTTAATGAAATCTCCTTATACCCCGCCTGATTAACCAGCTTATCTACATATTCAAAAATTGTCTTTTTAGAACGTGCCCTCTGCGGACGATAATAAATTCCTGCATGACAGAATCTGCAGCCGTTCGGGCAGCCCCTCATAATTTCTACAACACCATGATTCTGAACAGTCTTTATGTTTGGAAGCGGTAAAAAAGATTCAATAGGTTCATCGCTGTCAAAGCCTTCATAAACTGCTCTGAAAGCTTTTGCGTGCCCGCACTTTTCAACAGACATATCTTCTGTCCAGACATTTGGACAGCGTGCAAGTTCTTCAAGGATTTCTTTTTTAGAAGCCCCCTGCTTTTTCATCAGTGCAAGCTTCTCAAACAGTTCAAACATCCCCCCTTCTGCTTCGCCAATAAATACAGCATCAAAAAATACAGAAAAAGGTGCAGGATTTGTAGCTCCGACTCCGCCTGCAAAAATAATCGGATCATTCTCAGAACGGTCTTTTTTAAGAAGAGGGATTCTGCCGTTTTCAAGAATGCTTAATGCCCCTGTTATGCCAAGTTCATATCCTATTGAAAAACAAAGCATGTCAAGATTTTTGAGGGGCATACCAGTTTCAAGCGTATATAAAGGAGTATCTGTTTGTGTTAAAAGCTGTTCAAAATCTTTTTCAGGACAAAATACCCTTTCACAGCGTATATCCTTCTTTTTGTTAAGCCCCTGGTAAATTATTTTGATGGCCTGATTAGACATTCCAATCGTATATGTATCAGGAAAAGCTATTGCCGTATTAAAAAGTGTGTCATTTACTGCATGAGGCTTTACAATTGAACCTATTTCACCGCCAGTATATGTAGACGGATTTTGAACTGAGATAAGCCTGGAACCGAATCTTTCAATGGGATTTATTAAAGTCATGGCAATTTCAAAAAATTACATCTCAAACTTGTGACCGTTAACGCTCATTACAATTCCAGTACAGAGCATTGCTGTCCACAAAGAAGATCCGCCGTAAGACAAAAATAAAAGCGGAATACCTGTAATCGGCATTATTCCCATTACCATGCCTACATTTACAATAAAATGAAAAAAGAACATGGCAAGAATACCTGAAACAATATAAAAACCAAAATCATTGCTTGTAGAACGCATGATATAAACCATGCGGAACAAAAGTCCAAAGTAAACCATAAAAACGAGTATACAGCCAAAAAAGCCTGTTTCTTCAGCCATAATGCTGAAAATAAAGTCCGTACTTTGTTCAGGAAGGAAGCGGTAATGACTCTGAGTACCCTTTAAAAATCCCTGACCGAACCAGTTACCTGAACCGATGGCAATTTTAGACTGAATGATATTCCAGCCTGCTCCACGCGGATCAGAGTCAGGATCAATGAAGACAATCAGACGTTTAATCTGATAATCTTTTAATACTTTGCCGGCAATTTTAGATAAAATCAGTGACGCACAGATAATACCAAAGGCATATGCAATCCAGTAAAAATATTTATTCTGCGGAAACAAAATCATTCCTGCAATACCTGTAAGGCAGACAGCAAAAGATGCTGCAATTACAACAAAACTCAGTTTTCCGCTTATAAGGATATTTATGGCCCGGTAATTTACATGTGCAATTTCACTCTGATAAATCGGCAAAACCGCAAAGATGATTGTAAGCATACCGGTTGCAAAAATCAAAAAGATATAGCGAAGCTCAATTCCTGCAATAAAACACATTACAAGGAAAATCGGAATATAAACCATCGCAGTTCCCAAGTCAGGCTGAAGAAGAATAAGACCTGTAGGAACTAAGAAAATTGCCAGAGCAGTTAAAAAACGCTTTCTTGCCCCTTCATTTTTTGAGCGGTTAAGATACCACCCTAAAAAAAGAATATAAATGATTTTACAGAATTCAGAAGGCTGAATACCAAAACCGCCGAAACCTATCCACGATTTTGCACCGTTTACATAACGGCCGAACAGTTTTGTGTAAATCAGTATAAATACCAGAAACGCAAAAAGATATGGAACATAGCGGTCAATGCGCCTGTAATCAAGGACTGCTGCAAAAAGCATCATCGCAATTCCCGTAGCAGCCCAGATAATCTGCTTTAAAAACTCATTTGAAACATTAAAACCGGAAGAATTAATGCCTGAAGAATAAATAAACAGTATTCCCATCGTAACGAGAAACAGAACGCAGAGTATAATAAAAAAATCAAAGGCCTGAAAAATCTTCGTCTTCATCACACTACTCCTGTCTCTGACGGGCTTTAAATAAATATCTGAAACCTAAGGTATCAATTGCTTCATCATAGGTCTGATTTGCAAAAATTCCCTGGAAAATTATATTAGTACAGTACGGAGCCCACCATTCCCAGGTGTTGATTGCTTCTACAATTACAACGACAATGTACTGATCTTCAACCGGAGCATCATAAGGACCATAGGCCGCCATCCACGAATGCCAGTGGTTAGCTTCTACGCCGTTAACTTCTGCTGTACCGGTTTTTCCTGCAAGCTTGAATCTTTTATTGTTCATAGGATATTCAGCTGTACCGTCCGTAATAACATACCTTAAGTCTCTTTTAACTTCTTTCCAGATGGCACTGTCAATGTTCATTTCCCTTAAGACCTGAGGCTTTATTTCTTCAATAACTTCATTTGTTGCAGGATCACGGATTTCTTTTAATAAATGAGGTTTATAAATTTTTCCTTCGTTGCAGACCATTGCGAGCATATCAGCAACATGAAGCGGAGTTACAAGAGTATAGCCCTGTCCGATTGACATATTCATTGTATCCCCGCCCTTCCAGCGTTCATGATAACGTCTTTCTTTCCACTGGCTTGTCGGAACAAAACCTGAGGACTGGGCAGGAAGATCTACATCAAGACTTTCTCCAAAACCAAATTCTTTTGAGTAAGAAGCAATTTTATCAACACCAAGATTATCGCGGCCTACGACCCAGTAATAAACGTCACAGGACTGCGCAAGGGCATTTTTTAAATCAAGATAGCCGTGTCCAGGATATTTAATATGACAGGTAAAAGTCTGGTTTCCGTAAACAATACGTCCCGGACATTCAACTTTTTTTTCTGGAGGAATCGCTTTTTCTGCAAGGATTGCCGTTGTCATAATCGTCTTAAAGGTTGAAGCAGGAGGATAAACGGCATTTACACAGCGGTTTAACAGAGGTTTATGAGGGTTTGTTGCAAGTTCATTGTAAAGAGAAGCGGCGTCATCAGAATTGAAAAGATTCTGATCATAAAAAGGATAACTTACCATGGCAATAATTTCGCCGTTTGAAGGCTTTAAAACCACAGCAGCTCCGACACGGTTTCCAAGCGCCTGTTCAGCAAGAGTCTGAATACGTGAATCTATAGTAAGAACAAGATTTTTTCCTGGCTCAGGAGGCTCAATCACCGGAACGTCAGAAATAATATGACCGCGGGCATCTACAGTACGGCTTTCCCTTCCAGGAACACCCTGAAGATACCTGTCATACTGCTTTTCAATACCTGTTTTACCTACAATTGAATTTGCCTTAT
>DGGY01000027.1 GCA_002392405.1 Treponema sp. UBA3862
TACTTTTGGGACAGCCCCTTTTTTTTTATTATGTGCCGGCAGTTTAATTTTCTGCTGTTATCAGTTATAATACTCCTATGAATACCTGTAAAATTAAAATTGTTACTGAGGAAGGTGTAAAGCTTCCTGCTTACCAGACTGCCGGCAGCGCAGGCTGTGATGTCTGTGCTTTTTTGTCTGAGGATATTGTTTTAAAACCGGGGGAGAGAGCTCTTGTTCCGACCGGAATAAAAATGGCCATTGAAGAAGGCTATGAAGTTCAGGTGCGCCCCCGCTCAGGTCTTGCGGCTAAAAACGGAGTTACTGTCCTTAATACTCCGGGAACAATTGACAGCGATTACCGCGGTGAAGTAAAAGTTATCCTTATAAATCTTGGAAAAGAAGATTTTGTAATCAAAAACGGTGAAAGAATTGCCCAGCTTGTCTGCGCTCCTGTTACACAGGCTGTTTTTGAAAAGACTTCTTCCCTTGATGAAACTGAACGCGGTGAAGGCGGTTTTGGTCATACAGGAAAATAACTTTGCCCCGTTTCTTTGAATCTTTCTGCAGTAAATCTGAAAAACTCATCAATGCCTGCTTTACCCGTATCAGGGCTTTATTAAATAAAGCATCAGCATTTTTGTTTTCACTTCATAAAAGGCTCAAAAAAATAAAGCGTGTGCGCCATATTGAAGCGTTCGGCTATTACTATTACAGGCTCTGGACTAAAAGTAAGTACCGTGCCCTTATCTTTAAAATCTTAAAGGAAAAAGTAAAACCTGCCTGGGAAAAATTCAATCTTTTAAATTCTCTTTTTTACTGGGCTTCTCTTTTAATGTACCGTCTTGGCTTTAATAAACAGGGCGATTTTTTAGCGGGAGCCATGCAGGAAAAATCAGGGCTTAACCGTCATGTTTTTTACCGCTATCTTTTAAAAGAACTTTTTCTCTACTTTTTTGTTGCCTTTTTATTTTTCTTTTTTATCTTCTTTGTAAATCAGATTCTTCTTATTATTCAGAAAATCCTGGAAAAAAAGGTTCCGCTCTGGGATGTTATCCGTCTGATGACTTATGCGCTTCCTTCAATTATTGCCCAGTCAGCCCCCTTTGCAACTCTGGTTGGATTTTTGATGTGTCTTGGACGCTTAGTCAGTGAAAATGAAGTTTTGATTTTCCGTGCCTCCGGCCAGAGTTATGCTTCTATTTTAGCGCCCGTTATTATTTTAGGCGGAATCATTTCGCTGGGGTCATTTTTTGTAAACGACTATCTTCTTCCTCTGGGAACGATTAAATACAATAAACTTTACCGTTCAATTCTTGCCTCTAATCCTGCGGTTGAACTTGAACCTAATTCTGTCAAAAAAACTGTCGATAAAACCCTGGTCATCGGTGATGTAAAAGGCGACAATGTAAGTGACCTGATTTTTTTTGATACAGGTTCTGACGGTCAGCAGAGAATTGTTGTAGCAGATGAATCAAAAGTAAAAAAGGCTTCTGATCCCGGTGTCCTTATGACTTTAGAGATGAATAATGCTGCCGTAATGCTTTTTGACAAGAGCCACCGCGACAAATATGACCTTCTTACTTCTGATGTAATGAACTTAAACGTATTTGAATCTTCCATAAGTGCAACTTCACAGAAAGTAAGTCCGCGCGAAATGACTTCGTGGGATCTTCATAAACAGATTAAGGCTTTTGAATCCATTGAAGGCCATTCTAAAAAACAGCTTAATTCTTACAAACTTGAATACAATAAAAAATTCTCCCTGCCTTTCGGCTCGATTTTCTTTGCGTTTTTAGCCCTGCCGCTCGCCCTCCTGTTCGGTAAGCATAACGGTCAGACAATAGGACTTATAATCGGGATTGTAATCTGCGTTCTTTACTGGACCGTTATGGTTTTAGGGCAGATTTTCGGCAACAGGGGCGGTTTAAACGGTTTCTGGGTAATGTGGGCTCCTAACATAATTATTACTGTCACGGCGGGTATTTTTTATTCAAGGCTGGCGGGAAAGTAAAAGCAGGGAAGTTTAATGACGCTTGTAAAATATCTTCTAAAAAAGTTCATTCCTCTTTTTATAGGCTCACTTTTATTCTTTGCCTTTGTCCTTGTTCTTGTAGACCTTTTTATGAATCTGTGGAATTTTATTTCAAACGGGGTAGCCGCTTCAATTGTTTTTAAAATCATGCTGCTTTATTTTCCTAAGGCCGTCTGGTACTCAGCTCCGCTTGCAATTCTTTTTGCGGTTTCTTATACACTGTCTGACTTTTACGCAAATAATGAGCTCATTGCGGTTTTTGCTTCGGGAGTTCCGCTCATCCGCTTTACTTTTCCGCTTTTAGTTTTTTCATTTTTAATGAGTTTTGCTCTTTTCTTTTTTGAAAATAAATATGTAGTTCCGACCTATGCTGAAAAAGTTGAACTTCAGGATCTTGTCTTAAACCGTGAAAAAAGCCTTAATAATGATAAAATTGTCGTCATTTCAGAAAAGGGAAACATCATCTATAAGGCAGATTTTTATGACAACTCAGTCATGCGCCTTTATTCTCTTTATATTGTCATCAGAAATGAAGATAAAACCTTAAACAGCATTATCCGTGCAGATTCTGCGCTTTGGGTTGAAGACAAGTGGCGTTTAAGCGGGGCAACAAAATATACTTTGGCCGACGGCGAGATTCTTTCAGGTTCTGTTGATAAGGAAACTGCCGCACGCCTGACAGAAATTCCTGAAACTTTTCGTAATAATACAATTTCTGTAGAAACGGTAAACACTAAAGAAGCAAAAGAATATATTCACCACTTAAAAAAAGCGGGACTTCCTTTTGCAGAACCTTTAAGCGTTTATTATAAAAAGTTTGCCTTCCCCTTTATTCTTTTTATTGTAGTTTTCCTTTCAATCGGTTTAAGCGGAAAGACAAGAAAAAATGTAATGCTGATTTCCCTTGCAAGCTGTATTTCTGCGGCAGTTCTGTATTATGTTTTTCAGATGGTTACAATGCTCATGGCTCGTTTTTCACTTTTAACACCTTTTATGGGGGCCTGGCTTCCTGTCTTCTTGTTTGTAATTATCAGTATTGTTCTGTTAAAATATGCACGCACTTAAGGTGCTTTTTTAAGGATTTATTATGGTTTTAAATGTATTTGATATTAAGCATGAATCTTCTGACGGTAAGGCACGCACCGGAACTCTTCATCTCCCGCATGGCGATGTTCAGACTCCTGTTTTTATGCCTGTCGGAACAAATGCAACCGTTAAGGCCCTCACAAAAGATGATTTAGACGAAATCGGTTTTGAAATTATTCTTGCAAACACCTATCACCTCTATCTGCGTCCGGGCTCTGATATTATTGAAGAAGCCGGCGGCCTGCACGGATTTTCAGGATGGAAGAAAAATTTTCTTACAGATTCAGGCGGATTTCAGGTATGGTCACTTTCAAAACTCCGTAAGATTACTGAAGAAGGTGCGTATTTTGCTTCAAATATTGACGGCAGCCGTCACATGTTCACTCCGGAAAAAGTTGTAGATGTTCAGGCTCAGTTTAATTCTGATATCCAGATGCAGCTTGATGTCTGCACGGGCTGGGGAATTGATAAAAAAGAAGCGGTGCATGCACTTGATATTACAGAAAACTGGCTTAAACGGGCAAAAGAAGAGTGGCTTAAAAAACAGGATGAAGGCTATAAAGGACTTCTGCTTCCAATCGTGCAGGGAAACTTTTTTGAAGATTTAAGAAAGCGCTCTGCTGATTTTGTTGTTTCCATGGATTTACCCGCTATTGCAATCGGCGGTTTGAGCGTAGGGGAGCCTGCAGAAGAGTTTGCTTCAATGCTCGATTATACTGTCACGCATCTTCCAAAAGAAAAGGCAAAATATGTAATGGGAATCGGAACTCCTGACTATATTCTTGATGCCGTTCATTCTGGAATTGATATGTTTGACTGTGTTCTTCCGACCAGAAACGCAAGAAACGGTTCTTATTTTACTCATGACGGAAATCTTTCGATTAAACAGGAGCGCTTTATTCACGACTTTGGTCCTGTTGATAAAGAATGTAACTGTAAGGTTTGCCGCAATTATTCAAGAAGCTATCTTCGTCACCTTTTTAAGGAACAGGAAATTTTAAGCTGCATGCTCGCAAGTTACCATAATCTTTACTTTTTACATAACATGATGAAAGAAATCCGTAACGCAATCGAAGAAAACAGGTTTGAAGAATATAGAACTGAATTCTTAAAACGCTATCATGCAGGAAACATAAAATAGGACGTATTCGTTCTAAAAAAAATCGCCTCAAAAATAATCTAAAACACAGGCGGATTTCTGCCGAAAATGAAGCGGTGAGGTTTTTGATTTATGAGAAAATGCAGATTTGTTTTGCCCTTAATATTTTCAGTTTCGCTTTTACTGACAGCACAGGAGAATCCTGGCAGTGAGCAGGCTCCCGCTGTAGCAGAGACTTCCGCAGATACCCTCGTTCCCGCAGATTCTATCTCCTCAGTTGATTCTGATGAGGCTGCCTCATCTGATCATAACGTTCCTGACAGTGAAAGTGAAGATGTTGTTGATGCGCGCATAAATAAATCAAAAAAATCAGTTTCCCATAAACCCGGACTTTCTGATGTTCCTGACGAAAAGCGTCCTGAAAAACAGGATAAGGATAAAATAAAAGAACTTGATGAAACTTATCCTGACACCCGTAAAGAAAATGCTGATACATTAAAATACGGGATGGAAGATGATATTGTTGAACTGCTTGATAAACTTGTAAAAAACGAAGACATCCGCTTTACAGATGAAGTTTATGATCTTTTTCAGACCACAAAAAACAGTTTAGTGCGTGAAAAAATCCTTGAGTATTTTACAAAACTCGAAGATCCCTGCCTTGAAGATTATGCGGTAATGATTTTAAACGACCCGTATGATGAGAAAAATACGACTGTAGGTGCGGTTTTTAAATACATTCAGACTGTAAAAACTGTCGAGGCAATTCCTGCTGTTCTTACTTTACTTGAAAATGAGGATGAAGATTATTTTAATCACTGTCTTACAACTTTAGGTGAAATCGGCGGGGCAGAGGAAGCCGTTTATTTAACTCAGTATCTTGAACGCGAAGACCTTTCTCTTGGCCAGAAACAGCAGCTTGTTAAAGTTCTTGGAAAAATCAAGGCAGTAGAAACTTATGACGCACTTGTAGAAATGGCTCAGGATGAAGATGAAAATACCTTTATCAGAATGTATGCCTCTGAAGCAATCGGTAATATGGGAAAAGAAGATGCGGTTGATATTCTTGTTAAGCTTTACGAAGACCGTGATCCTAAACTTAGAAGCTATGTAATTAAAGGTCTTGCCTGTCATAAAGATAACGAAGAAGCCAAAAAAACTGTTTTAGAAGCAATCCGCGACTCACACGTTTCAGTACGGCTTGAAGCAATAGATGCCTGCGTAAAAAACGAATATAAAGAAGCAGTTCCCTTCATGATTTACCGTCTAGAAAAAGACAAGGAAGATGCAATCAAAAAGAAGTGCTATCCTGCAATTGCAAAACTGGATACAAAAGAAGGAAATGAATATTTAATAAAGCAGATTACAGATAAAAAGGTTGCAGATACTCCTAAAAGCAGAATTGCAACGGCTCTTTTAGAAAACGGGGATACAGGAACAAAAGAAATTATTGAACTTGCCCGGGAAACTGTAAAAGATGACAGGCGAAAACAGCTCCGTTATGCCCTTGGAAAAGAATTTGCAAAGTACAAGAGAAGTGAATTTGCTGATATCTGTAAAGATTATCTAGCTTCAAAAGATACTGCGACACAGGGAACAGGCCTTGATATCTATGCAAAGGGAAGATATTCCTCTGTTACTCCGGATGTGCAGAAAATCGTAACTGATGCTGCAAAAACTCCGTCAAAGAAAAATGCAAACGCAGAAAAAGCGGCGCGGATTTTAGGAAAAACTGATTCTGCTGTAATTGAAGCAGAAAAAATCCGTGAAGAAGCAGTAGCTGCCGAAGAAGCGCGTAAAAAGGCGGCAGAAGAAAAGGTAAAAAAGCAGACCGGTGTCTATAAAAAGAATGGCACAGTATCAGCGCCTTCAGCGGCAGGTAACTCAGCCTCTGAAGGAACTTCGGCCACAGCACCAGACAATTCCAACGCTAAATAGACTGATTTTGCTTTAAGAGGAAATCGGCTACTCGTACATTCCGTTTAATACCCGGTAGATGATGTTCACTTTTTCTTTCTGGGCAGGGCTTAAAAAACTATTTGCATCATCTACAAGACTTTCAAGGGAAGCAAGGCTTTCGTTTAAGGCTGTTGAAAAACCTCTGCTGACTTTATACCAGTAAGTTCCCCTGTTATCAGAAAACAAGGTAATAAAACCGTATTCGCGGAGCTTAGATTTTGCCATCGTAAGTTTTAAAACATAATCAAGGCTTGAGATGAGTTTTGAAGTGTCCTCGTCCTTT
Organism: Treponema sp. UBA3862; assembly: GCA_002392405.1. Lineage (GTDB taxonomy): Bacteria > Spirochaetota > Spirochaetia > Treponematales > Treponemataceae > Treponema_D. The sequence goes on from DGGY01000027.1 coordinate 6,442, forward strand.
ACGATTGTGATTTTTAAGTTCTTAGGCCATGAGTCAGGTGCGACAGGAGTAAGGTTTAAGTTTTTTACGACCTTCATTATAAGTTCAATTTTTTCACCTGAAAGGGCAGTTCCGCCTTTTAATATTAACTTACCGCGAAGCCCTGCAATGACTGCAAGACGGTTTGTGTCTTTTTCTGCAAGCAGGGCACCTTTAAATTTTTCCAGTGGAAGAAGGGCCTGTTTTTTGCCCTTAACTTTTTCCAGGTCAAAGAGTTCTCCGCCCAGGGCAATGATGTTTTCGTCCCGCTTTTTCTTTTCGATTTTGTCCAGCTTTCCGCCGAAGCGGCTGTCATCTCTTCCCGGCCGCCCCTTTGAATCCCGGAAAGAAGATCCCTTATATTCAAAATTACCTGTAAGGCTTCTTCCTTTTGAGCCCCGGGCCTGGAGAAGTTTCTTTTCCAGCAGGGGGTCAATTTTTGCAAGAAGTGCTTTTGTAAGGGGGCTGACGCTCATTGCAAACATGCGGCTTGTGCGTACAATTTCTCCTGCAACAATAAAGAGGGGATCTGTCCTGAACATTCCCGAACCGGGGTGAATTGAAATGTGGTCTGCGGTAAGAGAGCGGTAGTTTTCCTTTCCTTCCCGGATGCATACGAACTGAATCATGCCGCTTGCAATGCAGCAGAGGTAATTGTCCATGGATCCTCCGCCGGTAACAGGAATTCCCAGAGCATTTATTTCTTCTTCCAGCTGCTGCTTGATGCTGTCGATTTCCTTCATTACTTTTTCGTCAAGGTAATTGTTCTGACAGAAACGGCTCTTGTTTTCCATTGACTGCCATCTTCTGAAAAGCTTTACATAAGAAACAAAGTCACCCTGCATGTCGCGGAAAGCGTGGTGTGCAGCGCGGGCGTCGGTTTCTTCCCCCGGGGGAAGTACAAAAGGCGACTGGGTACTTAAAAATGCTGCGGCAATTACAATTTCTTCAAGTACATCCGGATATTTCATGATGCTTTCCACCAGAATACGGCTTACCCGGGGTTCAAGGGGAAATTCAACCATGAGTTTTCCGATTGAAGATAAGGTTCTGTCTTCGTTTAAAGCCTGCAGCATGTTCAGGGTTTCAATTGCACCCCGGATGTTTTCGATTTCAGGCTTTGAAATAAAATCAAAGTCCTCAAAGTCAGTGATTCCCAGTTCACTCATTCGCAGGAGAACTTCTGAGAGGTCTGTACGGAAAATTTCTTCGGTGGTGTATTCGTTTCTTATGTCAAAATCTGAGCGGCTGTAAAGACGGTAGCATGAGCCCGGGCAGGTTCTTCCGGCCCTTCCTTTTCTCTGGTTGCAGCTTGCACGGCTTACCGGGGTTTCAATCAGGCTTGAAGTAAAGGTTTTGGGATTGTAGAAATTAAGTTTTGCAAGACCTGAGTCAATTACTGTTGTAATACCGTTTATTGTAACGGAAGTTTCTGCAATGTTTGTTGAAATTACAACTTTCTTTTTGCCGAATGGGGCTGAATCAAATACTTTTTCCTGCTCTTCTTTTGGAAGACGACCGTAGAGTGGAATGATGTGAATCTTTGAGTGGAAGTCTGCAAGGGAAAGACGCTGTACGCAGTCTTTGATGATTTTTTCACCCGGCAGAAAGATTAAAATATCTCCTTCATCCCTGTTGTCTAAAACCCGGTCAATGGTTGATTCTATTTTTGAAAGTATGGCTTCCGTTCCTGTTTCTGTTGCTGTGGTAGCTTTAACAAGGGGAGGATCGTAGACTAAGGTTACAGGGAAAGTCTGTGTTTCAATTGTAACAATGGGACAGTTGTCAAAATATTTTGAAAATGCTTCTGCGTTCATTGTTGCAGAAGAGACTATTACTTTAAAATCAGGGCGGGACTGGAGGATTCTTTTTAAAAGTCCCAGACAGAAGTCAATGTTAAGGCTTCTTTCATGGGCTTCGTCTATCATGATTACTGAATACTTACTCATCCAGGGGTCAAGTTTCATCTCCTGGAGTAAAATACCGTCGGTCATGATTTTGATTCTTGTAGTTTCGTCGGTTTTGTCTTCAAAGCGCATTTTGTAGCCGACAAGTCCCGGGTAAGTAGTTTTAAGCTGTTTTGCAATAAATTCGCTTACAGAAAGGGCTGCAATGCGGCGCGGCTGTGTTACGGCTATGATTCCGTCTTTTGAATAGCCTGCTTCATGGAGAATGACAGGAATCTGAGTAGTTTTTCCTGAGCCGGTAGGGGACTGAACGACAATCACCTGATTGTTTTTAAGGGAGTTTAAGATGAGATCTTTCTGTTCATAAACAGGAAGTTTTTTATAGTCTATTGCCATTTTGATTTTCCTTTGATGGTTTCGTAAATGTCCATGCGTTTTTTTAAGTATTGTGCCCAGTTATCAAGACCTGAGCGTTCAAGGGAGTGTATAAAATCTTCATCACAAAGCTTAACCGTAAACTGACCGTCGGGACGGATGTAGGTGGTTATGAAGTGTGCTTCGATTTTTGAAATATACGGGCCTTTATATTCGGGTACCTTTACGGCTGGCCCGCCTTTATTTTTGCTGCTCCTCTTCTGTTTTTTTGCGTCAAGGTATGTGCCAGATCTGTTTTTTTCTACCTTTACTTTTATTAAAAGTCCGTCTCCTGTGTCATCCCGTTCATTCATGCTTTTATGGAAAGAAGGCGATGTCCTCTGTCCTGAGACTGTATTTCCGTTTGCATACATAATGAAGGCCCTGCTGCCGTCCTTTTCTTTAAGTTCAAACTCTTTTGAAACATGAGGATGATTAGCCCAGATGATGTCAGCACCGCATTCTTCAATAAGCCTTTCAAAAAATTTTCTGTGGCTTTCTGTAACCTGTGTCTTATATTCTTCTTCGTCAGTGTGAACGGAAATTACAAAAAGGTCGTGGGGAAGGGAAGAAAGTTCCCTTAACTGCCTTACAAGTTCCTCATGCTTTTTTGAAGGAAAATAATCAATCCAGGAAGCGTAGTCTGGTCTGTTTAAAATCTCGGTAAAGGCGCAGAATAAAACTTTCCAGCCGTTTTTTTCGATCAGGCGGTAAGTTATCGGATCACCGCCTTTAGTTTTTAGTCCGCATGCCCACACATTCTTTTTGCTTTCGAAATAAGTTCTTGTTGCATTAATTCCTTCCAGATACCAGTCATTGCTGTGATTATTCGCCAGTGAAAAAACATTAAAACCTGCATCAACTGCGGCCTGAACATATTCAGAGTGCATGTTGAACTGAGGGTAGCTGCTCCAGTCCATTTTGTCGTTTACAGGCGCTTCAATGTTGGCAAAAGCAAGGTCAGAAGTTTTTAAGAGGGGAGATATGTCTGTCCAGATACGATCAAAATGACCTGCCCTGTAGTTGTTTGCATGAGCCATTATGTCTCCTGCAAATAAAAGTGTAATAGAATCATCTTCCGGCTTAGTAAAAACATCTGCCTGCGGTTCGGTTTTTCGTGTTGAAGAGCAGGAAAAAAAGGAAAAGAGAAGCAGTGCAGTAAGACCTGTGAAAAAAAACACGCGGGAGCGTCGAAAAATCATAGTTTAATTATAGTCGAAAAACTCTCATAAAACAATATAAGGGACTTGAAGTATATTGCTGTATGTATTTGTAAAAAAATTAAGTTTATTTAAATATTTAATGATAAACGCTCTGTCCTGTATTATAATTTATCCATACATTGTAAAAAGGTCCGGGGATTAAAAAAGTGAAAAACAGATTATTTTTATCAGTTCTTATGTCCTGTATCTTACTGACTGTAGTTTCCTGCGACGGTTTTCTTGAAGGAAGTGATATCAAGAACGGCCTTGACAGCAATCTTGAGTATAATAAACTTCCTGTCGTTACTGTTAATATTTCTCCTCAAAAGTCTGATCATGGTGTTGTTGCAGACAGTGGTGAAAGAAAAGTACATCTTGGAGACGAAGTCACTGCAGAATTTACCTTAAAAGACGGATATACCTTTAAAGGCTGGCTTATAATTAACCGCATGTCTTATGAAGATATGTCTGACTGTGTTAAAGAAATAGAAAAAGACTGGAAAATAAGAAATTCTTTCTTTGTTTACACTTTTAAATTTAAAGTAACAAAAGAATGTTCTAATTTATGGATTACGCCTGAATGTAATAATGCAGAGGATACAAATCCTCCTGAGTTTTATCTGGATAATGGTGGTGTTCTTGTTTCAGAATCAAAAGAAAAATATAACGCAGGTGTTTTGTTAACTTATGCTTCAAAAATACCATCTCAATTCGGCAGTTCGAATGAGAACGCTCTTACAGAAAAAGAGTATAAGTACATAAGAACTTCAAAGTTTTATGTTAAACTTTTTGCTCTAGAAGCAGAAAGTTCAATTAACGGAGTTGTTGTAACAGAAGTTCTGAGAATCAGCTCAAAAGGTGTTATCAAAAATGTATCTGAATCATATACACTTGACTCATCTTCTTTGAATGTTAAAAAAGTTTCTAATTCGTTATGGAATGTTGATTTTGAATATACAATGCATTCAGCTTTAGATGGGCTTTTCAGAATTGATATATGTGTAATCGACTCTTCAAACAATATTAGTACACAGACTCAGTCCTTCTATATTTACAATGATAAAACTGTGGTTATACCTGAAGATTTTGCCTTTAATGCAGAGAGCGCCGGCCGGAAAAGGATTTTTGAGGCCAAAGAAACTGATAATAATGCAATAGAAAATCTGGCTGATAAGCTTTTTATTACAGAACCTCAAGATGCTGTTGAATACTGGTATAAAGCACCATCATCGTCAGCTGATTATGAGCTTTCCGATATTCAGGACAATTATATTTATTCTTACAGCCTTATTGACGGTGACGGTAATGAAACTGCTCTGACTGTTACGGACTGTGTGGCTGACATTACCGGTATTTCCCGTGCAAAGGGGCTTACAGTACGCTGCAAGGTAAGTGATTCTGTCGGTAACAGCGTAAATCGTGATGTGTATATTCCGTATGTTCCTGAGACTGATTATGTATGTCTTTCAGGTGAGGAGATTTCTCAGGTTTACATCCATCTTAAGGATAACGACCCTGTTTTTTCGGATAAAATTTATGAAATTATGGATGAAAATAATCCGGACCGGAGTGAGGTAAGAAGTTTTACATCTTATGTATACAAAAAGAAAGGTGATGTAAACTGGACTTATCTCCCTTTCAGTACTTATATTCCTTTTAATGAAGAAGATGAGACCTACTATGTTTATATAATTGAATCAGTTTGCAATTGTATAACAGACACTGGTATGATCGTTGCCGGTACAGACGAATACTACAATACCTTATGTTCTGATTTGATTGAAATTAATGTATCTGACTTTGTCACTAATCCAGACGGGGACTACTCTTTTTCCTCAAATTATAAACCTGATTTTACTTATGAATTTATAAGTGACGGCGTTAATTCCGGTACATATACCTTGAATATTGACGTTACAAATTTTGAGGAAAAAGGCTTTGATCATTATGATATAGCTATAGTGACAGCATCTGATGGTTCCTCCGATATATCAGGTACCAGAACGAGATCCTGGACACGGAAAGCTTCGAAAAGCGGTATTTCTTTAAATTCTATTACATCTGACCGCTATATTTACGTAGAAGCATACTATATAAATGGTAACAGCCGTTATTATAATTACAGGACAATTAAGATTTCGGCTGTTCCGGAGGAGAATCTTGCTCCGGAAATCAGTGTTTCATTTAATAATTCTAATTTCCAGAGAAATATGTTCTGGTATTATGTAAGTGATTCAAGTTCCATAAAAGATACAAAAGTTTATTATACTCCTGAAGATAAAGAGCGTACTATTGATGAAATTCGTGCTCTGCCGGATTATTTTGAAGGAGTTTATAATTCTTCAAA